>JASFPU010000145.1:0-7311 GCA_050115855.1 Holophagae bacterium | reverse complement strand
CGTCCGCGAGTACCCGGTCCGGGTCAAGTGCGCGACCCTGGCGTGGCACACGCTCAATGCGGCAATGGAAGACAAGGACGAGCCGGTGACAACAGAGTGAATTCTCAATTTTGAATTCTGAATTCTGAATTTCATCGTATGCGACCCGACAGCGTCCCTGTAGATTCGTTGCGATGGCAATTCAAAATTCATAATTCATAATTCATAATTAACTACCACGTAAACACTTAGAGGCCGTTCGAATGAGCAACCCGATCAAGAACGACGTGATTGCAGCGATCCAGACCGTCTACGACCCCGAGATCCCGATCAACATCTGGGAGGTCGGGCTGATCTACGACGTCTCGGTCGACGACGACGGACGGGCTCACGTCCTCATGACGCTGACCTCGCCGCACTGTCCGGTGGCCGAGACCCTGCCGATCGACGTCCAGCTGGCGGTCGAGGCGGTCGACGGCGTCACCGCCGCCGAGGTCGAGATCACCTGGGACCCGCCGTGGGACCCCGACATGATGTCCGAGGCCGCAAAGCTCGAGCTCGGGTTCGACTAGCCGCGCTTCGTCGGACGCCACGCACCCGGACTCCCGACCCGAGGTCGGACCGCCCGACCACTCGCCTCGACACGAGCTACGGCGATTCAGAGCGTGCAGGTTCCGCGGGCGCGGAGCGGCCCTCTGCCGCCCCGCGCCAGTGGAACCAGTGGAAGTAGCCGATCTCCTCGATCGGCGTGGTGTCGGCGGTCAGCAGCATCACCGCGCGCTTGCCGTCGGTGAAGAACGGGTCGCCGGTGAGGTTGCCGCGCGGCTCGTCGATGGGGATCTCTCCGACACCACCGGCCCAGCCGAACACCGCCAGTGACTGCCCCCACAGAAAGTCCTGCAGAAGTGAGGCGCGGGTCTCGTCGACGTCGGGGTCGATCCGGTGGGTGGTCAGGGTCGGGCTCTTTGTGGTGATGCGGCTGCCAATGTCGCGGCTGATCTGACCGATGGCCACCGGCAGTCCCTGGTAGGTCACCGGCGCCTTCCACAGCCGCAGGTGGTTGCGGTAGTGGATGTTGGAGCGGACCTTCTGCAGCGCGATGTCCTGCGGTCGGCCCCAGACGTAGAGGTCGCTGACGGGCGCGTGGCGCCAGGCGCCACCGAAGATCCCGAAGACCCCGGTCTTGACGGCCGAACCGGCGGTCAGCGCCGCGGTCGGGTCCCAGCCCATGCGCAGGAAGGCCGGCCACACGGCCTCCTCGGTACCGATGATGACGAGATTGAGCGGGTCGCCGGTCTTGCTGCCGTCCTTGTTGGTGACGAACGCGGGCTGGGACTCGATCCACTCGAGCAACCCGTCATCATCGAGGTCGACGATCTCGTCATCGCCGTACAGCTCGACGTCCGCGATCCGATGGTAGTCGGCCGTGAAGCCCGGAAGCTCGAAGACGAACTCGAAATGCTCCGCCGAGCGCTCGCCGACCACTGTGACCCGCACCCACCGGGCGCCCAGGTCCCGGTCGCCGTAGACGAAGCCCGACACGGTCTCGCCTGGCGGCACGATGTAGCGCATGCGCTGGTCGTAGAAGTAGGCGCGCTTTTCGCGGTTGGCCTTTTTCGACCACGTCCAGTGGCTCTTCTGGGCGACCTCGAGGGCCGAGTAGTAGTCCGGGTCGACACTCCTGGGGAGAAAGGCGAGCGTCTGGTCGGTCGCGTTCTCGATCTCAATCCAGATCGGCTGGACCTTCTTCTTGTACAGCTTGACGTCGAACAGCGCCTGCGCCTCCTCGGCCGACGGGACCGCGACGGTGACGGTGATACCGTTCCGGGTCTCGGTCTGGGCCCGTTGCGTGAACGCCACCTGCTCGACGGGCGTCGGGCTGAAGGTGCGACAGGCCGCGAGCCCCACCAACAGCACAGGCAACAGCAAAACCGACTGGCGCAGCGGAGGGTGTGCCATGATTCTCGTCCCCTTTGTTGGAGCCATCATACAGAGGACTGGGCCGAACCCGCGTCCCGGCCCGGTGGACGGCCGCCCCGGTCTGATCTCAGAACGAGAACGACGCGTACGCGCCCAGGTAGTTGAACCGGTACCGGAGGCCGAACGTCTCGCCGTCCTCGTCGGACCGGTACTCGAGATCGGTCCCGCCGAGCCCAGCGCCGACGCCGAGCCACTCGTTCACTGCCCACTCGACGGCGAAGTCGGCTTCCAGGACCCGCCCGCTGTACGAGCTGATGGACAGGTCGATGACGTCCGCGCCGAACCGCAGCACCCAGCGCGGCGACAGCGCGTAGTCGAGGAAGAAGCCGACGACCGGGACCGGTGCGACCGCGCTCGCCCCCTCGACCACGCCCTCGATCCACTCGTCGCCCGCGCTGCTCTCCAGCCGCGCCTCGCCGCTCAGGGTGATTCCGAGGTCGAAGGTGCTCAGCCCCGCCAGGAACCCGGCGTTGAGCCGGTCCATGTCGGAGAAGTCGTAGCGCCAGGCCAGCTTGAAGATCCTGGTGTCGAGGTCGGTCTCGACCATTCCCTCGGCGCGGTAGATGTAGTCGCCCCACTCGATGTCGCCGTCGATGACCCTGCTGGCCGTCCGGTCGAGCTCGGTGACGGACAGCCCGAGCGAATGCCGCCGGTTGAACCGGTACTGGACTGCCAGAACGAAGGTGCTCGTCTGCTCGTCGAGACCCAACACGTCCTCGATGTCGATCGCCGCGCCCGCCAGGCCCTTCGGCGCCCACGCTGCGGCCGTGTTGAAGGTGGTCAGGTTGCCGCCGAGCGTGATCTGCCAGTCCGAGGTCAGGGTCCGCGTCGCGAAGTCCGGTCGCTTCTGCTGCTCTCCATCAGCCGCGCGAACGTTCGAGGGAAACACCAGGGCCACGATGATCGAAAGACCTGCCGCGAAGCCGAAACCGTTACAGAGACGGGAGCTCTGTCTCACGTCGTCACTTCCTTCCTCGGTCGACTGACCGCAACGTCACTGAAGACCTCACCGCGATCATTTGTCGCGCTTCTTGTTCTTCCAGTTGATTTTCGGACACCTTCTCACGAATTTCGAAGCTCCGGCTCGCCAACCGGTAGGCGACATAATATTTGGCGATGTTGGACACATACCGCACGGTCTCGCGGCCGATCCTGCGCGCGGCCACGAGCTCGACGTTGCCGAACCAGACGTCGGGGTCGAGGCCCGACGCCTCGGCCTCGTTGCGCAACCTGGCGACCCGAGCGGGGCCGGCGTTGTAGGCGGCGAAGCAGAACAGCGTCTGGTCGACGGGGTCGATCTCGGGGTCGGCGAAGTAGCGGTCACGGAGAAAGCGCAGGTACTTCACCCCGGCGTGGACATTGTTCTCCAGCTCTGTGATATCCGGAATGCCGACATTCGGGTCGGCGGCGGTGGACGGCAGAAGCTGCATGATGCCGACGGCCCCTCGCGCGCTTCTCTTCGAGTGGTCGAGGCCCGACTCCTGGTAGGCGAGTGCGGCGAGCATGAGGGGGTCGAAGCCGTAGCGGTCGCCGTAGGTCCGGAAGATCTCGACCGTCCGTTCGAAGCGGACTCGGTCCTCCCCGTTCAGGGCGCCGTGGGCCCAGCTCGTGCTCTCGAGATATCGGTTGAGCACGACGTTGCCGATCAGGGTCCCCCGCTTGTGCGTGCGAACGAACTCGTTGACCATCTCGGCGAGCTGCGGGCTCGACTTGCGGAACGCCCACCCTATCCGGCCTCCGGTGCGGACTGCGAGATTCTCGTGGACCCGGATCCGATCGAAGATCTTCGCCCAGAACTGCGCCTTGTGGCTGTCGACGACGGTCGTCGGCAGCAGCCCGGCGTCGACCATCTCGAGCAGGTCCTCGTCCTGGAGAAACTCCTCGACGGCCACCGGCGCAGTGGGCTCCAGACCTCGCGACCGCATGTCCTCGTTGAGCTTCTCCAGGCTGCGCCAGTAGCTGGATGACCGGCGTGTATAGACTTCTCTGCCCGCAAGATCGTCGAGGGTCTTCAGATCCGGGCCGGCGGGACCGGTGACCACGAGCTCGCTGACCCCGGTCATGAACGGGTTCGAGAAGTCCACCGCCTCCGACCTCGCCTCGGTGATCGTCAGGTTGGCCGCTGCGACATCACCCAGCCCCTTCTCCAGCGCGGGCAGCAGCTCGTCGCGCTGGACCGGGATGATGAGCACGTCAACTTTGAGGGTCCGCCGACCGAGCTGCTGATTGACGAACTTCTCGAACTCGACCAGAGCTTCGTAGGTCACCCCGCGCTGGGTGGCGCCATCGAGAAAGTACTGGCCCAGGCTGTAGACCACGAGCGCCCGGATGGCGCCGCGCTCCACCATTCCGTCGAGATCCCCGACCCACACCTCATCGAGGCCGATCTCCGAGTCGAAGCTGCGGAGCTGCCGCGGGCCGTCGGCCGGTGCGGCCTCCTCCGAGGTCGACGCATCCGACGTCGACGGGCCGCCTGAGAGCTCTGAATCCGCTCCGTTCTCGGCATCGGCGCATCCGACAACTGCGAGCAGCACGACGAGCATCCACACGGTCGGTCTTAGAGCGCGCATTCTGCGTTCCCTTCGGCGTGGTCTCCGCACTGTACCACCGCTAGCTTCGTCGACAGACTCGCCGCCGCATCGCCACTGCGGTCTCAGGCCGCCCCGGTCGTTCAGTCGTTACAGAAGATGTCCATCTTGCGCTTGGCGAGGTCGAACTGCTCGTCGGTCTCGGCGGCGAGCATCGCCTCCTTGGCGGCGAGGCACTCGGCGGCCTCCTTCTGCAGCTCCTCCTGCACATCGGCACTCGACATCACCGCCGCCGACTCGGGCTCACAGGCCGTCGGGTCGGCGCGCCGGACGTTGGCCTGATCTCTGGCCTCCTCGACGAGAATGTCCCATCGGCGGCCGATCGTCAATGATCCACCGAGCTCGAGGTCCAAGCGCGCATTGTTGGCGTCGGGCATCGCGAAGAACGCGCCGTGGTCGACGGCCCGCGCGCGACGGATCTACCGATCTCGTGAAAGCCGATCCCTTCAGACCCGGTGTACCCGGTAGAAACCAACAGCACTGACCGCTCTCACCGACGTGGCACAAACCGGAACGGGTTTCGATCGAGCCACCGGTCGGTTGTGAGGTCGACGACTCCTCACGGCTTTGAGCGGCTGTTTTGGCGGGCGAACGGGACGTCACGCCTCGCTCACTCTAATCTGCAACTCCGTTCGCCTCGAGACATCGATCTTGTCGAGTTGCGGCACGGCATCGCAAGGACATAATGGCGCCATCACCTCGGGCGAACGTTCGGAGCCGCCAGACCTTCACCAACGCGAGAGCCCGGTCCGCGAGGCCGCCGGCTGGCTCGTTCGAACACGCCGGGTGTCGGCGATGAGACAATATCACCGAAGGATCGATCGGAGGTGGTCCCCTTTGACGAGCGCCGGCCTCTCCCGAGGTGCTCCGCCAGGGCGGTGCCGGGTTGCTCGAGGTGGCCGGCACTTTCGAGTTGTTTCCCTCTGACGGCCGTCGTTCTGAGGTGAAGATGATGCCGCGACAGATCAGGCTCTCGGGACCGCCGATCACAGGTTCGATCCTGGTGCTGGTGGCGGCGCTGAGTGGATGCACACTCATTCGCAGCCAGGCGTCTCGTTACCCGGCGGCCGACGTCGGCAAGATCTACGCGCGAGCCAACCCCAACCCGCACAGAAACCCGGTGATTCTCATCCACGGTTTCACGGGCTCCAAAATCGTCCGAACGGCTGACGGCGCGACGGTTTGGGGCGCGTTCTTCACCGAGGACGCGCCGCTGCCCTCGACCCCGGAGGGGCTCCGAGCCGTCGCCCTCGATATCGGCGATCTGCCCTCACCGATCCGGTCCCGGGATCTCGCCGACATCGACGACGACTCGCACGCCACGGAGCTGCTGGAGAGAGCCCACGCCGGAGCGGTGGTCGCCAAGGTCTCGATCGGGATCTACGCCAAGATGGTCGAGATGGTGGAGCAGGCTGGATACGGCCCCTGTCGCCATGTCGACGAACCGGTGATCACGACAGACGCGCCACCGTGCTTCACGTTCTTCTACGACTGGAGACAGGACAACGTCGGCAACGCCATCGCGCTCGGCCGGTTCATCGACGAGGCGAAGCGCCAGGTCGAAACGGCGAGAGCGGAAGCAGGCCTGCCTCAGAGAAAACCGATCCGCTTCGACGTCCTCGCCCATTCCATGGGTGGGCTGATCACCCGCTACTACCTCCGTTACGGCCCCCACGACGTCCTCGACCAGCCGGATCCGACCATCACTTGGGCCGGCGCCGACGGCATCTGCCGGGCCATTCTCATCGCCACCCCGAACTTCGGCGCCATGGAGGCGCTGAAGGAGCTGATCACCGGCGTGAAGTACCCGGTTGTGAGGTACGAACAAACCCTGCTCGCCACCAATGTCTCGCTCTACCAGATGTTGCCTCGTGAGCACCACCAACTGTGGATCGACGCCGATGGCAACCGCACGGGCCTCGACTACATGTCGGCGGATTTCTGGCGGCGCAACCAGTGGGGTCCGTTCGCCCCGAAGCAGGATCGCCACCTCGAGGTGCTCTATCCGGACGCTGGAACCAAAGACCTTCGTGCAGCGCGCATGGCGGAGTTCATGGACGCCGCGTTCGACCGCGGCCGCAGATTCATGGAGGCGCTGGACCGGCATCCCGAAACGCCGCCTCCGGTTCCCCTGATCCTCTTTGCCGCCGACGCGTCATCGACCCTGACCATGGCGGCCGTCAGCCGTTCGAAGGAGGGTCTGATCGTGCTGAGCTTCAAAAACAAGAGAGCTCTCCACTCCCCCGGGGACGGGAGGGTCCCCCGCTTTTCCGTTCTGGCGGACGAGAGAACAGCTCTCGGCGGCCACGGCTGGCTCCAGTCACCCATTTCGTGGACGCAGACCATTTTTCTGACCGACTCCCACTCGCTGATGTTCGGAAACCCGACCTTTCAGAACAACCTCTTGCATCTTCTTCTCGACGGACCGCCCGCGATCCACGATCTCGAGGACTGACCACCGACGTCAGGGACCCCGTCCCTCTCTCGCAGCCAAGGACCGAAGAAGCATCTCGACCGAGCCGAAAGACTCAGTCGGCCACGTTGGCCTTCGATTCGAGGTCCTCCTCGACAAAACGCAGAATCGCCTCGAAGAGGGCCTCGCGGGGATAGTCGTTGTGGTCGACGTACCGCTTCGCGATCTTCGGCCTCGTCCGCGCGATGGGGACCGACACCGCCCAGTGATCGGCATTGACGCAGCCGAGGAACGAGCTCGACGGGATGAACTGGTCCATGACGAGCATCATGCCGTCGTTGCGGGCGTCGA
>JASFPU010000144.1:0-7313 GCA_050115855.1 Holophagae bacterium | reverse complement strand
ACGTTGAAATCATAGAAAGGTTTCAAAAGAGCTCGTGTCCGGCATCCTGATCCGGGTGGACCAGGTCGCGGCGGTCGAGCAGGCGTCTCGGCAGCCGGCTTCCGGCGAGTCGGCGCGATGGACACCGGACTGTGATGTACGGCATCGGAGAGCGGGTTGGCGGCGACGTCGAGACCGGGTCTCGTCGAGTTGCGTGATACGATGAAGAGTATGCCGCTCCGGCGTGCTTCCGACCTTCTCGAGGGGGTTTTCGGGACGGGCAGGGCCCGCCTGGGAGCTGGTGCGTGATCGGCCGCCGGCGCCTCAAACGGCGGCTGCTCGAAGGGCTGGCCGACGACAATCTCGAGCTGATCCACAACCACCCGCGCGGGACCATTCGGAGACAGCGCGAGGCCCGGATCGAGAGGCGCCACCGTGCCCGACGCTTCGTGCTCGCGGGCGGAACCGTGATGGTGGTCGCGATCGCCGTCGTCACCCTCGGACTGCAGAGCAACGCCAGGGCGGACCGCACCGATCAGCTGTCCGTCAGTGCCGCAGCGAACGCGCCGGCGCCGGCCAGGACAGCGGAGGAACCACCCTCCGCACTCGCCGAGGTCCTGAGCGGCGCGGCGACTCACCCGGTGGGCCGCGGCGTGATCCCGCTGGCGGTCCACCGCGTCGTCATCGACGCCGGTCACGGTGGCCGGGACGGCGGCGCGGTGCTGCCCGGTCTGGGGCTGCGCGAGAAGGACCTGACCCTCGACATCGCCCGCCGCCTGGACCGGCTGTTGAGCCGGGACGTCCAGGTCGTGATGACCCGCCGTGACGACACCTCTGTCTCGCTCGTCGAGCGGACCGAGATCGCCGATGCCTCCGGCGCCGACCTCTTCGTGTCGATCCACGTCAACTGGCTTCCCGACCGGGAGGCCCGCGGATTCGAAACCTACTACGCCGGCACCACCCACGATCCGTTCCTCGAGGCCCTGGCCGCGGTCGAGAACCGGGAATCCGGCTTTTCGGTGGCCGACACCAGGCGGCTGCTCGACGGCATCTACTCCGACGTGCGGCGGCGGGAGAGCCGCCGACTGGCCGAGTGGGTGAGCGAGGCGCTGTTCGACACGTTGAGGACGTCCAACCCGCAGGTCGTCGACCGCGGGGTGATGCGCGCACCGTTCGTTGTGCTCGTCGCGACCGACATGCCCGCCGTGCTGGCCGAGGTGGCGTGCATGTCCAACGACCGCGAGGCGCGCCTGCTCGGACTCGGAGCCTATCGACAGCGCATCGCCGAAGCGCTGTACCGTGCGATCAGCGGCTACGCCCGTGAACTCAACTCCAGCGACAAAGGAGAAGCTGCATGACTGACAAGAACCAGCACCTGCTCGTCGGCATCGACCTCGGAACCTCCCAGAGTGCCATCTCGACATCGGCGGGCGGCCGGGAGGTCGTCGACAGCTATGTCGGGTGGCCGGTCGACGCCGTGGCGCGGAAGATCCTCAAGAAGGAGGTGCTGTTCGGCGCCGACGCGGTCGACAACAGAACCATGCTCGAGGTCCACCGGCCGCTCGAGCGGGGACTTCTCAAGGAAGGCTCGGACAAGGACCAGCAGGCGATCCGCGAGCTGCTCGGCCACCTGCTCGAGCTGGCCGGCGTCGGCGAGGTGCGCAAGAAGGGCGGCAAGGTGCGCGCCGTGGTCGGCGTGCCGGCCGAGGCGCTCCGGGTCAACAAGCAGCACGTCCGCCAGGCGATGCGCGGTCTGGTCGACGGTCTCATCATCGTCTCCGAGCCGTTCGCGGTGGCCTACGGTCTCGACGCGCTGCTCCACGCGATGGTGGTCGACGTCGGCGCCGGCACCACCGATTTCTGCGTCATGAAGGGCCGCTACCCGACCGAGGAGGACCAGCGGACGCTGACCAACGCCGGCGACTGGGTCGACGAGCAGCTCCACACCCTGCTCGCCGAGCGGCACCCCGGCATCTCGGTGTCGATCCACACCGTGCGCGACTGGAAGGAAAAGCACAGCTTCATCGGTGCCGAGTCCGGTCCGATCACGGTGTCGGTCCCGATCGCGGGCAAGCCGTCGGAGATCGACATCACCGACGAGGTGCGGCAGGCGTGCGAGAGCCTGGGACCGCCGGTCGCGGAGGCGATGCTCGATCTGATCGCGAGCGTCGAATCGGAGTACCAGGACACGGTGCGTCAGAACGTCATCCTGGCCGGAGGGACGTCGCGGATGCCGGGCTTCGGCGTCTACCTCGAGCGGGCGATGGACGACTACGGCGGCGGCAAGGTAAAAGTCGTCAAGGACCCGGTCTACGTCGGCGCGGACGGCGGGCTCGCGCTCGCCCAGGATGCGCCCGCGTCCGACTGGGAGAAGCTGCCGGACTAGCGGTGCCGGTCGACGCCTAGCGCTGCGTCTCCGTCCGCTCGTAGTGGCAGGTGTACCCGCCGGGGTTCTTGACCAGATAGTCCTGGTGGAACGCCTCGGCGACCTTGAACTTCCCCGCGGTGGCGATCTCGGTCACGAGGGGCGCCGTCCAGAAGGCTGACGCGTCGACGTCGGCGCGGACCCGCTCGGCGACCGCGCGCTGCTCGTCGTCGAGGACGAAGATCGCGGATCGGTACTGGGCGCCGCGATCGTTGCCCTGGCGGTTCATGGTCGTCGGATCGTGAATCCGGAAGTAGTAGCGGAGGAGCTCCTCGTAGCTGATCCGGCGCGGATCGAACTCGATGCGGACCGCCTCGGCCGGTTTCGACTTGGGGTTGCCCTTGGCGGCGATGTAGCCGACCTCGGTGTCGACCACGCCGTCGAGGGTGCGCAGCAGCTGCTCCATTCCCCAGAAACAGCCTCCGGCGAGGATCGCGCTCCGGGTCGACCCGGTAGTGACGGACGCCTCGGCCTGCTCCGAGTAGGCGGTGGCGGTGCCGGTCGGAACGACGAGCGCCAGCGCGGCGCACGCCACGAGCGCGGCGCCGAGGCGGAACGAGCTGTACGGTGTGGTCGTTGTCGATCTCATGGTGCCTCCGTTCCGATCTATGCCGCAGCGCCAGTCGAGGTTGCAGCGCCACGACGCGAACGGCGGTCGAGACCGTGCGGCTGGAAGAGACGGCGGCACGGATCTGTTGGCCGGCGCGAAGGGAGCGAGCATGCCGGCGCCTGCGATCACTCAACGTCTCGTGTACGACGACCGGGCCTTCGAGCGGGCCGACGAAGGCGACGACCGCGAGTTCTACTCGACGGACAGGATGGTGGCCCACCTGGATGGTGCGGCGCTCGACGCCGTCGCCGAGATCGTCGGCGCGCTGATCGTCGAGGATCGTCCGGAGATCCTCGATCTCATGGCGAGCTGGGACTCGCACCTCGGGTCGGCCGTGGGGCAGGGTCGTGTCGCCGGCCTCGGCCTCAACCGCAACGAGCTCGACGCGAACGCGGTTCTCGACGAGCGGGTCGTCCACGATCTCAATCGCGAGCCCGTCCTGCCGTTCGACGACGCCTCGTTCGACGTCGTCGTCAACACCGTGTCGGTGGACTACATGACTCGACCCTTCGAGGTCGTGGCGGAGGTCGCGCGCGTGTTGCGGCCTGGCGGTCTCTTCCTCGTCATCTTCTCGAACCGCTACTTCCCGGAGAAGGTCGTTCGGATCTGGCGCGAGGCGTCGGACCGGGAGCGGATGATGATCGTCGAGGACTACCTCGGCTCGTGCGACGAGCTCGGCCCGTGCTCCAGCTACGCCGTCCAGGGTCGACCACGCCCCGACTCCGACCGCTACGCCGACCTCGGCCTGCCGAGCGATCCGGTGTTCGCGGTGTGGGCCGAGAAGCTCGGCGGCGCCGATGGGCGGCCCGAGCGGCGTCCACCCGACCTCGAGCCGTGGTATCTCCGCGACCCGGACGAGCTCGCCCGACGCAAGGCTGAGGTCCCCGACACCCTGGCCTGCCCGTACTGCGGCGAACGGCTGCTCAAGTGGGCGGTGCCCCAGACGCCGTTCACCGAGTGGGACCAGGAGTTCATGTTCATCTGCTTCAACGATCGTTGCCCCTATCTGCTGCGCGGGTGGCAGGCGATGCAGGAGCAGGGCAACAGCGGCTTTTCCTACCGATTGATGTTCAACCCGGGCAATCGGCGCTGCATGCCGATCCCGGTGCCGAGCCTCAGGGCGCTGCGCGGCAACATCGTCGACGAGTGACCGGAACCACCTCGAGCCGGTGGTGCCGAAGGTACACTCACCTGTGACGTGAAGAACGTGCAGGTCGTCCGCCGCCGAGTGGTTCGCCCGGTGATGGTGCTCGCCGCTCTGGCGCTGAGCGCTCCGGCGGCGACCGCCCAGGCGCCGACCTGCGGGTACCAGATCGTCCATGAGTACCCGCACGACCCCGACGCGTTCACCCAGGGGCTGCTGTTCCACGACGGTCAGCTGCTCGAGAGCACCGGGTTGTACGGCGAGTCGACGCTGCGTCGGGTGGTGATCGAGAGCGGGCAGGTCGTGCAGTCGATCGACCTGAACCCGGGCTATTTCGGCGAGGGTCTCGCGCTGTGGCAAGGAGATCTGCTCCAGCTCACCTGGCGGGAGCACATCTGTCTGATCTGGGATGCCGCGACCTTCGCGCCGGAGGGCAGCTTCGCCTTCACGGGCGAGGGCTGGGGCCTGACCCACGACGGTCGGGTGCTGATCCTGAGTGACGGAACCTCCGCCCTCCGCTCGATCGATCCGGTGACCCACGCCGAGCTCGGCTCACTGTCCGTCGACGACGCCGGCACCGCCATCGACAGGCTCAACGAGCTGGAGTGGATCCGCGGCGAGGTGTTCGCCAACCGGCTGTTCGACGAGCGGATCGCTCGCATCGACCCGGACACCGGCGCCGTCATCGCGTGGGTCGACCTGACCGGGCTGCTCGGCCCGGGGCCGCTGCCTGGACCGCTCAACGGGATCGCCTGGGACGACGTCGGTGAGCGGCTCTTCGTCACCGGCAAGAACTGGCCGAGCCTGTTCGAGGTCGCCCTCGTCGGCTGCCCGGAGATCCGGCTCTTCGGCAACGGCTTCGAGTCGGGCGACACCCGACGCTGGTCGGAGACCTGGCCGTGATCGGGGGGTGGCGTGTCGACAGCCGCCGCCAGGAGGTCCTCATGAACCGCGTCACCTTCCGAACCACGCTGGTCGCCGTCGCGCTCGTCGGCGCTGCGGCCTGGGCGTTTGCCACCGACGACTGGGGTCCCCTGGAGCTCCAGGTCCGCAGCAACATCGTCGACGGCTACAACCTGCCGGCCAACTCGTCGTTCAACAGCAGGTCGCCGTCGTTGGCGGACGACGCGCGGGTGGCGATCAGCCTGGGGATCGTCGGCGGCAACGTGAACACCGTCGGGCTGTGGCTCGGCGCCGGCGGGTCCGGGTCGGTCGTGTGGAGCGATGCCGGCGGACCGTCGATGTCCGACTGCAGTCTCAATGCCGCCGGTGTCGCGGTCTTTCCGCTCACCTTCACCGTCACCGACGGTCTCTACTTTTACGATGCCGGCAGCGGCACCTCGGGCCTGCTCACGTCGCTGCCGATCGGCAGCTCGGCGTGGACCGGCGCCGAGATCAACGCCGGCGGTCAGACGGCGTTTCGCGCCAGCTTCACCGGCCAGCACGCCTGGGTGTCGTACGACGGTGAGGTCAACCCGCCGTACCACGCGCTCGAGATCGGTCTCGTGCCGACCAGCCCGTACTGGTACCTCTACACGCCGTCGTTCAACAACCAGCGCCTGATCGCCGGCAAGACCAGTCTCGCCGCCGACCACGACGCCGATCAGATCATCCTGTGCGACGTCGCCGCCGTCTGTCAGGTGCTGGTCGAGGACGTCGACGCAGACCCGACCTCGCCGTACGCCTCGTTCGCCAACTCGGTGTCGCTGACCAACGACAACCGGATCGCGTTCAACGCGAACCTGGTCGGCGGCGGCGCCGGGGTCTTCCTGACCGATGGTGCGACCACGGTGACCATCGCCACCACCGCTGAGCCCGAGATTTCGGCCATCGACGCGTTTCCTCCCCGTGCCAACGACCACGGCCAGGTCGTGTTCCGCGCGTTCGACGGCGCGGGGCTGATGGCGATCTTCGTCGGCGACGGCGGCGAGCTGGTCCGGGTCGTCACCGAGCACGACCTGGTTCCGACCGATCTCGGGGAGGGGCGCGTCGACCAGCACGACGGCTCGGTCGTGTTCGGCGGGGCGCCGGACATCAACAACGCCGGCGACGTCGCGTTCGTCGCCGCCCTCACCCCGGCCGACAACAACCAGATCGAGTGGGGATCGGGGCTGTTCATCGCGTACGATTCACTGATCTTCGCCGACGGCTTCGAGTCGGGCGACACCGGCGCCTGGTCGGGCGCCTCCCGTTAGCGGGCCGGTCGCTCCGGCCGGATCACAGCCCCAGCAGCAGCCCCCAGGCGGCGCGCGACGCCACCGTCGCCGACCCGCCCTGACCATCCTGCTGCGCCTGCCACTCGTCGCGGGTCAGTACGGCGAGGGGCTCGACATCGCGCCGCTCGAGGCGCCGATTGAGGCCGTCGAGCTGGTCGGTCAGGGTGGCGAGCTCGGCCTGCTTGCCTTCGAGGTCGGCGCCGAGGTCCGCGGCCCGCCGGATCTGGGACTCGGACGGCCGTCCGTCGTATGACACGATCTCGCCGAACAGCGTGCCGAGCTGCTCCCGGAGCTCCTCCTGACCCGAGATCCAGCCGCTGTCGCCGGCGACGACGAGGGTTCCGTGCAGCTCGTCGAGCCGGTCGGCGTACGCCTCGAGCACGTCTTGGTCCTTGCCGCTCAACCCGGCCGCCCGGTCCCTCGCCTGATCCCGCAGGTCGGTGACCCGGTCGGCGAGGAAGGTGAGCTCCCCGAGATCGTGATAGACGTCGAGCGCGGTCCGCTGCTGCAGCAGCCGATCCTCCTTCGGGTGCGGGTTGCGCGGGTCGGCAACCAGCTCGACGGTGCCCTCGAGCTCGTCGGAGCCCTTGATCAGCTTGAAGGTGTACTCACCCTCGGGCACCCTCGGCCCCCGGAATGCCATGACCAGCGCGTTGGCCGGCGGCATGGTCGGCGCCTTGAGCCGCATCGGCCAGCCGACCCGGTTGATGCCGCGGCGCTTGCGGCCCGGCAGCGTCGTCAGCAGCTCGCCATCTTGGTTGTAGACCTCGATTTTGAGGTCGCCGAACAGGTGGCGGCGGGCGAGCCAGTAGTTGATCGACGCCGACTCGTCGGGGTTCGAGCCGACGAACTCGTCGTCCGAGCCGAACCAGCTCATACCGCCGGACAGCACCTGGGGCGACGGGCGGGACGGCAGCAGGGCGACCTTGGATTGCATCA
>JASFPU010000143.1:0-7318 GCA_050115855.1 Holophagae bacterium | reverse complement strand
CACCGGGGCCCGGGATCTCCGCCTCGGCGAGCCGCATCGACGACGACGGCTGGCCGAAGACCCAGCCCTCGGGCCGATCGACCGTGGCGCCGGGCAGCGCCAGCACGTCAGCACCGGCGGCAGGCGCAGTGTCCGCAGCGGGAGCCGGGACGGACTGGTCCGCGCTCGGCTCGGGCGCCTCTCCGGCACAGCCCAGCCCGGTGATGAGGAACGCAATCAACAGCAGATATTTCGACAGGTTCATGCTCGACCTTTCCGACGCCGTGGCGTCCCCTTTGGCAACGGATTGCCGACCGCGACCATTTCACCGCAGATCGACCCGCCGACGCCCCGTCGTGATGTCGACCCGGACGCCGCCTGTCGGCGTGAACATCCAATCGCCGCATTCGCGGCACCTCACCACGCAGTCGAGATGGTCGATCTCCGGCACGCCTCGACCACCGGGAGGTGTCGCGTGACTCGGGTCACATGCCACCCTCTTGCACAATTGAGCAGAAAAAACAATAGTCGATTCGTGATGAGAAACAGTAATGAGAATTGCTCTCATGACGAAGATCGCCTCACGACACCGGCCGCACCGTCAGTCGGTGCCTTCGGCGCTGCGTCACCCGGCCGTACCGCCCGACCCCTGACACCGGATACCCGGCGCTCAGTTCGATCCCAGAGCCGTTTCCTGACCGAGAGGAGCCGTTCATGAACCACGTCGATCGTCGGTCGTTCCTGAAGTACTGCATCTCGTCCGCAACGGTCCTGGGTCTCGAGGGCTCGGTCGTCAGCACGCTCGAGGCGGCACTCGCCGACGAAGGTCGCGATCTGCCAACGGTGATCTGGCTCGCGTGCTCCAACTGTACCGGCTGCACGGTGTCGCTCGCCAATCTGGTCAGCGACGCTGGCCCCTCCGACGTCGGCGACCTCCTGCTCAACGCGATCGCGCTCGAGTACCACCCGAACCTGATGGGCGCGGCGGGCGAGCTCGCGGTGTCCACCCTCAACAGCGCAGCCAACGGCGACTATGTGCTCGTCGTGGAGGGCGGCGTGCCGACCGCATTCGGCGGCAACACCTGCATGCTCTGGACGGATGTCACCGGCCACGACGTGACCGCCATGGAAGCCGTGGCATGGCTGGCACCCGGGGCGGCCGCGGTGCTGTCCGTCGGCAGCTGCGCTTCCTTCGGCGGCATCCCGAAGGGCAATCCCAATCCGACCGGGATCGTCAGCGTCGAGTCGTTCACCGGCCTGCCGGTGATCAACATCCCGGGCTGCCCGACCCACCCGGACTGGATCGTGTGGACCGTCGCACAGCTCATCACCGGCACGCCCATCGAGCTCGATAGCTACCGCAGACCGAGGCACTTCTTCGCAAATCGGATTCACGAAACCTGCCCGTACAAGAACGCTCCCGAAGCCACGGCGTTCGGTCAGCACGGCCGCTGCCTCGAGGAGCTCGGCTGCCGCGGCGAGCACGTGCGGGGGGACTGCCATCTGCGCAAGTGGAACAACGGGACCAGCTTCTGCATGGAGGCCGGCTCGATCTGCCTCGGTTGCACCCAACCCGGGTTTCCGGACGCCTACTCGCCGTTCTACCAGGAGGACGACTGACGATCGCCGATCGCACAACGCACCGCGGCTGGAAGCCGCACCGCGGCCGACGAATGACGATGCAAGAGGGAGAGCATCATGCCGACACTCACAGTGATGGATCCGGTGACCAGAATCGAAGGACACCTCAAGGTCGAGGTCTCCATCGAGGCCGTCGCCGGCCAGGATCAGGTCGTCGACGCCCGCTGCACCGGCACCCTGTTCCGCGGTTTCGAGACCATTCTCGAGGGTCGGGAACCGACCGACGCCCCGATTCTGACCCAGCGTATCTGCGGCGTCTGCCCGGTGTCGCACGGGATGGCCTCGGTCACGGCGCTCGAGGACGCCGCCGGGTTCCAGGTGTCGACCAACGCCCGTGTGCTGCGGAATCTGGTGCTCGGCGCCAACTTCCTCCAGTCGCACCTACTCCACTTCTACCTCCTCGCCATGGTCGACTTCGTCGCCGGTCCGCAGGCACCGCCCTGGGCGCCGGCGTGGGACGTCGACCTCCGTCCGGATCCGCGCCTCGATGAGCTGGTGAACCACATGGTGCTGTCGCTGGAGGCTCGGCGCCGAGCCCATGAGATGGGAGCGATCTTCGGTGGCCGGGTCCCATCGCCGCACGCCTTTCACGCCGGCGGCTTCACCGCGGTCCCCATCCCGGAACGGGTCCGGGACTTCCGCAACCAGCTCGACTACGTGACGACGTTCATCGAGCGTGTCTACCTGCCCGACGTCGAGGCCGTGGCCGCCGTCTACGACGACTTCCGCCAGGTCGGCGCCGGTCACCGCAATCTCCTCGCGTTCGGCGTCTTCGATCTCGACGGGCAGGGCACGAACCGGCTCTTCACCGCGGGCCGGGTGACCGACGGGTCGACCTCGGTTCAGTCCGTCGACCCGAACGACATCACCGAACGTGTGCTCAGCTCGTGGTACGACGATGCGACCGACAACCTCAACCCGGCGAGCGGCGACACCAGCCCGGTGTTCCCGAAGGCGAACGGCTACTCGTGGCTCAAGGCGCCGCGGTACCTCGATGCGCCGTTCGAGGCCGGCCCGCTGGCCCGGATGTGGGTCAACGGCGACTACCGGGAAGGGATCTCGGTCATCGATCGGCACCTGGCGCGTGCCTACGAGGCGCTCAAGGTCGCCCACGCGATGGCCGAGTGGCTGCACGAGCTCGACGACGCGGCTCCGGTCCACAGCAACTACGGCGATCCCTGGAGCGGCACCGGCGTCGGCCTGACCGAGGCGCCGCGCGGCGCCCTCGGACACTGGGTGAGCATCGCCAACCGTCAGATCGCCAACTACCAGGTGATCACCCCGACCTGTTGGAACGCCTCACCCGACGACGGTCAGGGTTTCGCCGGACCGCTCGAACAGGCGCTCATCGGCACACCGATTCTCGACCGGGATCGCCCGGTGGAGGCGCTCCGTGTGATCCACTCCTTCGACCCGTGCCTGTCGTGCGCGGTCCACGTGATGCAGGCGTCGGGTCGACCGAAGATCCTCCGCCTCGGCACGGCGAGGTAGGCGCTCGGACGATGCGAAACCTCGTACTCGGTCTCGGCAACCTGCTCTTGGCCGACGAGGGCGTCGGCGTGCACGTCGCCCAACGGCTGCTGGAGGATCGACGGCACGACGACTCGGTGGTGCTCGACGTCGGTAACGCCCTGCTCGACGCGATGCCGGCGATCGCGGCCGCCGAGCGGGTCATCGTGGTCGACGCGATGAAGGGCGGGGGGCCTCCCGGTACCGTCTACCGCATCCCGCTCGACGAGTGCGCCAACGCCGACTCCATCGCTTCGGTGCACGGTTTCGATGTCACCTCGGTACTCCACCTGGTCGGTCGCAACGACGTGCCCGAGGTCGTCGTGATCGGCATCGAGCCCGACGTCATCTCGTGGTCGACCGAGCTGTCCGAGGCGGTGGCCGCCGCCGTGCCCGACGCGCTCGCCGCCGTCGAGATCGAGCTGACCAGAGAGCCGCCGGAAGAACGAACAAACCCGCCCCGAACAACGAGGAGGGACGCGACATGCCATCGATGACCATCGATCCCGATCGAACGACGATGACAACCGATCGGAACCGAAGCGGTACGCCGACGAGCCGCCGAACCGCTGGGCTTTGCCGAATCGTGCTCGGTGGTCTCGTCCTCGCGGCCGCCGCGGCGGCCGCCGCCGAGACGACCGGAATGCCGGACATCGCCGATCCGCGATCGGGAACCGGCCGAGCCGTCGACATCCGGCGCGACCTGCGCACCGTGCCTCAGGTTTCCTTCGAGGGACACGAGACACCCTCGTTTCCGACGCCGCCGGCATCGACCCGCAGGGGCGAGACCGAGGTCCGCACCGGAACCGGCGGTCTGGTCGACCCCCTCGTCGGAGATCAGCAGCGGGCGACAAACAAGGCGACCACGAGCCTCGACGTGGATGTCAACACCGCCGGTCTCGGCTTCACCGGTGCGACACCGGCCGATGTCAGCTCGGACGTCGGCGGTGATCACGTCGTGCAGATGGTCAATGCGCCCGGCGGCTCGGTCTTCGCCGTCTTCGAACGGTCGTCGGGGGCGATGGTCGCGGGTCCGAGCCGCCTCGCGTCGCTCTGGCCGCCAGGCGGCGCCTGCGCCGAAGGCTGGGGCCACGCCGGGGTCGTCTTCGACGCGTCAGCCGGCCGCTGGCTGCTACACGAGATCGGCGCCGGCGACCACCTCTGCGTCTACGTCTCGCAGAGCGTCGACCCGGTGTCCGGAGGCTGGTACGGCTACGACTTCGAGCTGCCCAGGTTCCCCGACTTTCCGCGGATCGGCGTCTGGTCCGACAGCTACATCGCCACCACCAGCGAAGACCTGCCGGCGGTCTACGCTCTTGAACGATCCGCGATGCTCGCGGGTGATCCCGCCGGCTGGCTCCGATTCGCCGCCCCCGCCCTCGACGGGTTCGGTTTGCAGGCGCTGACCCCCGTCGATCTCGACGGCCCCAACCCACCGCCGGCGGGCACCGGCGGCCTGCTGATCCGCCAGGTGGACGGCGCCCTCCACGGCGGCAGCGATCGACTCGAGCTCTTCGAGCTGAGCGTCGACTGGTCGTCACCCCAGAACGCGAGTCTGTCGGACGCCACGCCGCTCGCCGTCGCGGCCTTCGACTCGACGTTGTGCGGAACGGCGGGCCGAAGCTGCGTCCCGCAGCCTGGGACGACCATCGCTCTCGACCCGGTGCGAGAGGTGGTCGCGTCGCTCGCACACTACCGGCGGTACCCGTCGCACCAGAGCCTCGTCGGTACCTTCGTGGTCGATACCGACGGCGCGGACCACGCAGGCCTCCGGTGGTTCGAGCTGCGGCGAACCAACGCATCCTGGACCGTGCACCAGGAAGGGACCTACAGCCCGGACGGGCTCCATCGATGGATCGGCGGTCTGGCCGCGGACCGGGACGGCAACCTGCTGCTGGCATTCAACTCGTCGGACACCGCGTCGATCTTCCCGTCGATCCGAGTCACGGGACGTCAGTCCGACGACCCCACCGGAGTCATGACCGCCGCCGAGCTCGAGCTGCGGGCCGGCACCAGTGCTCAGACGGTGGGCCGATCGCCGCACCAATGGGGATGGTCGACATCGGTGTCCGTGGACCCTGAGGACGACTGCACCTTCTGGACTGCGGCGGCGTTCGCCGAGGACGGCGCCTGGAACACCCGCCTCGTCTCGGTCCGCTTTCCGACCTGCGACTCCCCCGGAGGCGTCCCGATCTTCGCCGACGGCTTCGAGAGCGGCACCACCGGCTCGTGGGGGGCGAGCTCACCGTGACCGGCGCCACCTCCGATCCACGCCGTCAGCGCGCCGTCGACCGCGACAACGGCGTCACGGCATCACATTCGACCACAGGCTGACATCACCGGACTCGAAGCCGTCGACGAAGAGCCGGGCGTCGAACGCCGCGATCGCGGTCAACGCCTCGCCCTCGACCTCGGTGTTCTCGTCGCCGCCCGGCCACTCCGGAAAGCCGCCGTTCGGCAGCTGCTGCGCGACCAGCCAGTCGCGGGCGGTCTGGCTTGCAGCGACGTAGCTCGGTGCGGTCAGCGCGTCGACCTCGAGCAGCGCCAGCAAGGCGTAGGACGTGGTCTGGAGATCCTCGTCGGTTGTCACCGGCGTGGCCAGATTCGAGTGCCAGTACCACGACCCGTCGGCGTTCTGGAGCGACGCCAGGTACGCCGTCAGAGCGGCGAGCGTGTCGATCCCGTTGACCCCCGGGTGGAGCGGTGCCGAGATCGCGGGGAAGCTCGAACGGGCCGCGAAGGCGAGGCCACGAACCGCGGCCGCCAGACCGATGATGTCCGACAACACGGCGTTCGGATCGCTGTTGTCGAGAGTCGCCAGACCGTCGAGCACGGCCTGCTCGAACAGCGCATCCTGGCCCGGCGCGCCGAGTGCGCGCGCGGCCGGAATCAGCGTATGGAACTCCCACGGTCTGAGGTTGATCCACGCTCCGCTTCGGCCGGCTTCGATGTGGCCGATCCAGCCCGCGGTGTCGAAGTCGTCGGGACCGTAGCTGCCGGCGGCGAGCTCGTCGAACAGCTCGGTCGTGACGAAGGTCGAAAAGCTGCTGTTGCCCGAGCGCCCGGCGAGCTGCAGCATGAAGATCGGTGTGAAGGTGGCGAAGCGGGCCTCACCGTTGGCGAACTCGTAGGTGAGGTCGAAGGCGCCGCCGTTCACCGCACCGACCATCAGACTGTCGTTGTCGGTCAGGGCCTGAGCGCCGAGAACACCGAGCAGGATCGGGCCGGTGATGTTGTGGTACGTCGCCGAGCAGTCGCCGTGCGGCCAGCCGAAACCGCCGTTCGCGCACTGCTGATCGAGAATGTGAGCGGCGCCGAGTTCGAGGTGATCGGTGACGATCCCCTCGGTCTGCCAGTCGACGGCGTACGACGGCTCGGCGAACACGACGCCGTCGTCGAACGGCTGGGCGACCGGCCTCGGCCCGCCCGCACCCGCGACCGACGCGACGATGAGCAACCCGCCGCACACCAACCCTGAACGTGCTGTCCGCCTCATGGCCATACCTCCACTCGGGAGCTCATACCAGAGTAGCAGGGGGGGCACGGCCGCGAACGTGCCGAGGATCACTCAGTCGTTCGTCGCCAGCGGCGTCGGATCGATGTACACCCGATACTCTCGAATGCGGCCGTCGTCCGCCATGTGGAGCACGTTGCAGAACGGGACTGCGGTTCGACGTCCGTCGCTCGTGGTGTAGGTCACGACACCCTCGGTGATCGCGGTTCCGTCGACCTCCCAGCTCGCGTCGACGCGGTGCGCGAGCGCTTCGAAGGTGTCGAAGAACGCGCCCACCACCTGCCGAATCGCGGTCGCACCACGGACCGGCTCACCGCTGCCGTAGGTGAAGCTGCAGTCATCATCCAGCCAGGCCATGAACCCGTCGACATCCGCCCTGTCGATTGCGGCGAACAGATCTTCGAAACGTCCTGCTCCGTTCATGCGCCCTCCCGATGAGCCTAACTCGAGACTGTTTCTCAATCATTCCACGCTCGAGACCCGCATTCAACCAATCACCGCGCGTGCTCTGGCGACGAATTTCCCTCGCCGGTGGTGTGGTCGCCGCGAGCGGAGTATCCTCTGATTCAGTTGGCTGTGGGAGCTGAGATCATCGGAGGTCGGGCGCGTATGATTTTGATATACATTCTCATTTTCGGGTCGGTGGCTGTCTTCGGGCTCACCGCCGTCGCCGGA
>JASFPU010000142.1:0-7359 GCA_050115855.1 Holophagae bacterium | reverse complement strand
CGGCAACGTCAAGAGCGGCTCGAACGACCTCTACGTCCGCGCCATGGGGGAGTACCCGTCGGTCGAGGCGGTCGCCCGCACCGTGGTCGCGAGCCCGCGCGGCAAACCGATCCGGGTGCGCGACATCGCCACCGTCCGCGACAGCTACGAGGACGTCCGGTACCTGGTCGAGATGAACGGCGCGCCGGCGATCAGCGTCGGCATCCAGAAGCAGAGCGGCGCCAACACCGTCGCGGTCGCCGAGGCGGTGCGGCGCGAGATGGACCGCATCAACCTGGAGCGCGACGACGTCCACCTGACCGTGGTCAGCGACCAGAGCGAGTTCATCCGCCAGTCGATCGACAGCGTCCGCAGCTCGGCGCTGTGGGGCTCGCTGCTCGCCGTCGGCGTGCTCTACTTCTTCCTGCGCAGCCGGTCGAGCACGGCGATCATCGCGCTGTCGATCCCGGTTTCGGTGATCGCCACCTTCGGGCTGCTGTTCTTCGGCGGCATGACGCTCAATCAGATGACCTTCGGCGGCCTCGCCCTCGGCGTCGGGCTGATCGTCGACAGCGCCATCGTGGTGCTCGAGAGCATCGTCCGGAAACGCGAGGAGAGCGGCCTGTCGGCGGAGGAGGCCGCCCGGGTCGGCGCGCGTGAGGTGGCCGGCGCCATCATCGCGTCGACGCTGACCACCTGCGTCATCTTCCTGCCCGTCGTCTTCGCCCGAACCACCAGCGGCGCCCTGTTCCAAGCGCTCGCGCTGGTGGTGGTCTTCGCCCTCGCCTGCTCGCTGCTGGTCGCCCTGACGCTCGTGCCCATGCTGGCGTCGCGGTTTCTCAAGGTGCCGGGGGCCTCGGAGCGCGAGGCGTCCCGCTTCTTCTCCGGGTTCCGTCGCCTCGAGGGGCGCTACACAGACCTTCTGACCGTCGCGATCCGGCATCGCGTCCGGGTGTTCGCGGCCACTGCAGCGCTGCTCGGCGGCGCCCTGCTGCTCTGGCCGCTGGTCTCGGTGGAGCTCGCGCCGCGCACCGAGGCCGACGAGCTCGACATCGAGCTCGAGATGGCGCGGGGCACCAACATCGCGGTCGCCCGCAGCTACCTCGACGAGCTCGAACGCAAGATCCGGGGCGTGCTGCCCGACGACGCCATCAAGGTTTCGTCGACCGAGGTTCGCGGCGACAGCGCGGCGGTCGAGCTCAAGCTCGAGCCGCGCGACCGGCGCTCGATGGGCAGCACCGAGATGGCCGACCGGGTGCGGCGGGCGGTCGACGGCCGGGTACCCGGCGCCGAGATCGACGTCGAGGCCCAGCAGGGGCTGTGGATGCTCAACCGGGTGTTCAGCTCGGGCGGCGGCGACGCCGTCGAGATCGAGCTGCGCGGCTGGGATCTGGCGCGCGCCGATCGGATCGCCGCCGACATCCGCCACCGGATGGAGCGGGTTCCCGGCGTCACCGACGTCCGGGTCAGCCGACGCGAGGGGCGGCCCGAGGAACGGCTCGTCCTCGACCGCGAGCGGATCGCCGACCTCGGGCTGTCGGTCGAGGAGGTCGGCCGAACGCTGATGGCCAACGTCGGCGGTCTCGAGGCCGGACGCTTCCGCCAGGGCGGCGACGAGTTCCCGATCGTCGTCCGGCTCCGTCCCGAGGACCGGCTGCACGCCGCCGATCTGGACAACATCGTGCTGCGCACCCCGCGCGGAGCGATCGTGCCGCTGTCGACGCTGGTCGACCGGCATCGGGGGCGAGGCCCGGTCGAGATCGAGCGCGTCGACGGCCAGCGCGTCACGTACATCTCCGCCAACCTCGAGAGCGGTGTCGCGCTCGGAGACGCCGTCGATCGAGTTCGAGCCGCACTCGGCGACCTGTCGCTACCCGACAGCTTCGGACTGGTTTTCGGCGGCCAGTACGAGGAGCAGCAGAAAGCCCGCCGTGACTTCACGATCGCCATCGTCATGGCGTTGGTTCTGGTCTACATGCTCATGGCGGCCCAGTTCGAGCGCTTCGTCGACCCGCTGATCGTGATGCTGTCGGTCCCCGTCGCGTTGGTCGGCGTGGTGCCCACCCTGCTGCTCACCGGGACCACGCTCAACATCCAGAGCCTGATGGGCTTGATGATGCTGATCGGCATCGTCGTCAACAACGCCATCGTGCTGGTCGACGCCATCAATCTGCTGCGGCGCGAGTACCACATGGGCGCCGCCGAGGCGGTCATCGAGGCTGGACGGTTGCGACTGCGGCCGATCCTGATGACCACGGGCACCACGGTGCTCGGCCTGCTGCCGCTCGCGCTCGGGCTCGGCGCCGGCGCCGAGATCCAGGCGCCGCTGGCCCGGGTCGTGATCGGCGGGCTGCTCGCCTCGACACTGGTCACCTTGGTGCTCATCCCGGTCGCCTACACGACCGCGACCTCGCTCGTCACACGACGCCGGCGGCGGCGGTGGGACGACGATGTCGAGCCGCGCGACGGCGAGACCGTGCCGATCGAGGGCGCCACCGGCTCGTAGTCCCGGCGGAACCGGCCAGGTTCGGGATATACTCGATCGAGAGCCACCATGGCCCGACCGAGGATCGTCGTGACCGGGGCATCCGGTTTCGTCGGGCGTCACCTGCTCGACGAGATCAAGGAGTGTTTCCACGTCCACGGCATCGCCCGCCGGTCGCAGGCCCAGGCCGGTGTCGCGCCACACCCCAACATCACCTGGAGCCAGACCGACATCGCCGAGCCCGAGCAGCTCGTGGCGACGTTCGAGTGGATCCGGAGCCAGGGGCCGGTCGCCGCGGTCATCCACCTCGCGGCTCACTACGACTTCACCGGCGAGGACAGCCCCGAGTACCGGCGGACCAACGTCGAGGGCCTCGGACACACGCTCGACGCGTGCCGTCGAATCGGCGTCCGCCGCTTCATCTTCGCGTCGTCGGTCGCCGCCTGTCGCTTCCCGGATGTGGGTGACGTCATCACGGAGTCGACACCGCCGGATGCGGATCACCCCTACGCCAGGTCGAAGAGGACCGGCGAGGCGATGGTCCGCGCCGCCGACCACGACGTCCCGTCCTGCATCGTCCGTTTCGCCGCGCTGTACTCCGACTGGTGCGAGTACCCTCCCCTGTTCAACTTCTTGAGGACCTGGCTGTCGGACGGCTGGAACGCGACGATGATCGGCGGCCGGGGGACCTTCGCGATTCCCTATCTCCACATCCGTTGCGCGGTGTCGTTTCTCGATCACCTGCTCTACCACCTCGATCTGCCCGAACCCGGTGAGATCTTCATCGCCAGCCCGGACGGGGCCGTGTCGGTCCGGGAGGTCTTCGACGCGGCGACGCTGGCCTACTTCGGCGAGCGCCGTTCGCCGATTCACGTGCCCAAGACCGTCACGTCGCTCTGGCTGAGACTGCAGGAGACCGCCGGCAGGGCGATCGGCCGGGTTCCCTTCGAACGCCCCTGGATGGCGCGCTACCTCGATCGCCGGCTCATGGTTGATGCGTCACGCACCCGACGGCGGCTGGATTGGGCGAACCGACCGCGCTTCGACCTGATCCGGCGCATCCCCTTCCTGGTCGACAACCTGCGAACCCAGCCGCTGCGCTGGGACAAGGTCAATCACGCGGCCATGCGGAAGGAAGTGACAGGGTATGGGCTGAAGATCCAGTGGCTGCTCGAGAGGCACCAGGACGAGATCTGTCGCCGCCAGGTGGACGCCCTGCTCGACCCGTCCCAGCACGCCCGATTCGGCGTCGCCGGACGGTTCGACGAGGAGCAGGTCACCGCGCGGGTTCGGCTGTCGATCAGCAACCTCAGGCGCACCATCCGGACCCGCGAGATGGAGCCGGTCGGCGGCCACTGCCGAACGATCGCTGCGCAGTGCCACCGCGACGGGTTGACGGTCGAGCAGGTGTGCGAGGCGTTCTCCAACCTCGGTGCGGTGTGCATCGAGACACTCCAGGAGAATCGGCCGCCACCCGGTGTGGAGCGGGCGTTGACCGATCGGATCACCATGGCGCTGCAGTTCGGGATCGACGAGATTCTCGACGAGTTCGAGCTGCTGTCCGGCGGCAGCTGCGCACCCTGCCGCGAGCGATCCGAAGCCGTCGTTCGGACCTGAGGGCCGTCGTCACTCGCCCCCGCTGCGGGAGTCGCCGCGGGCGTCCACCACCTCGGTCGTCACCGGCGTCGCCATGTGCAGGGTTCGCGTCGGGTAGGCGATCTCGATGCCGCGTTCGGCGAAACGTCGGACGATCTCGAGGTTGATCCCCTGCTGGACGTCCATGTACACCGGGTACTCGGCCGACAGCACGTAGTAGACGAACTCGAAGAGGTAGGCGGAGTCGCCGAACGCCTTGAAGTGGGCGCGATCGAAGCGGGTGTGCTCGGTGCTCTCGATGATGTCCCGCACCATCCCGGGGATCGCCTCGAGCTCGGACGCCGGTGTCTGGTAGGTGACCCCAACGATGAACGGAACCCGACGCTCCTGCATCCGCTTGTAGTTGCGGATCCGGCTCGACAGCAGGTCCGAGTTCGAGAACACCAGCTGCTCGCCCGACAGGCTCCGGACGCGCGTCGTCTTCAACCCGATGTGCTCGACGGTGCCCATGAACTCGCCGACGATGACGAAGTCGCCGATCACGAAGGGCTTGTCGAGCGCGATCGACAACGACGCGAACAGATCGCCGAGCACGTTCTGGACCGCCAGAGCGACCGCGATGCCGCCGACGCCGAGACCGGCCATCAGCGCCGTCACGTTCACCCCGACGTTGTCGAGAACCAGGAGGAACCCCGCCGACCAGATCACCAGCCTCAGGACGTACGACAGCCCTGTCAAGGTGGTCACGGCGCCGGGGTCCGTTTCGGCCCGTTCCCGCTGGGTCCGTTCGAGCCAGAGCGTCACGGCGCGGTTGGCCCACACCGTCACCTGCAGGATGACGGCGACGACTGCGATCATGGTCAACGACCGCGCCGCCCGATCCGACAGGTCGAGGAACCGGCTCCCGAGCCAGATCGAGATCGCGAGATAGAACCAGAACCGGGTCGTCTCGGCGGCACCGACCGTGATGTCGTCCCACGGGGTCGTCGTCTTCGCCGCGACCTTCTTGAGCCGTCCGATGACGATGGCCTTGCTCACTCGGAGCGCACCGTACGCGACGATCACGACGAGCGCCGCGACCGCCCACGCGGCGGCCGGATTCCCCCAGAGCTCGGTTCCCGCAAGCGGAAGCCACCCTTCGATCCAGGTTTGCAGCGCCGACATCGAACTCCTCCGCGCCCAAGGGTACCAAGCGGAGCATCCCCGTGCGAGCGATCGGGTGTATGCTCCGTCGTCATGACGTCACCGCGGCGCGCCGTCGGTCTCATGCTGCTGTCCGCAGCGTCATTCGCCGTGATGGGCGCGTTCGTCAAAGCGGCGGCCGGCGTGCCGTTGATCGAGAAGGTGGTTGCCCGGAACCTCGTCACGCTGGTCATCGCCGGCGCCATGGCCCTGCACACCGGCCGACCGTTGCTCGGCCGGTTGCGCAATCAGCCGCTGCTCGTGCTGCGCTCGCTGTTCGGTGTCGCCGGCGTCACCTGTTACTTCTACGCCATCAACCACTTGATTCTCGCAGACGCCGCGATGCTGACCAAGCTGTCGCCGTTCTTCGTCGCGATCTTCGCGCTGGCGTTTCTCGGCGAGCGACCGCCGAGAGCGGTCGTGGTGGCGATGACCATCGCGTTCGCCGGCGGGCTGTTCATCGTCAAACCGCGTTTCGATCTCAGCGTGCTGCCGGCGTTGATCGGCCTCGGCTCGTCGCTGTTCGCCGGCGGCGCCTACACCGTGCTCCGCGCCCTGCGAACCCGCGAGGCGGCCGAGACCATCGTCTTCCACTTTTCGCTGGTGACGGTCGCCGTGCTGTCGCCCCTGCTGGCCGGTGACCCATACCTGCCACGAGGTCGCGAATGGCTCACGCTGCTCGGCATCGGGATCTCCGCCGCCATCGGCCAGATCGGGCTGACCCTCGCGTACCGCCATGCACCGGCAGCTCAGGTCTCGATCTACAGCTACACGACGATTCTGTTCTCCGCAGCTCTCGGCTTCGCGGTCTGGTCGGAGGTCCCGGATTCACTGAGCCTGATCGGCGGTGTCATGATCATCGGCGGCGGACTCTGGGCCTATGCCGCCGAGCGAAGCTCACCGCGGTCCGTTCAGCCACACCGTCGCTGATCGTACCGGCCGCCCGATCGCCGGAGTCACGACGACCGATAACCGACCGGCCCCCGATGATCCGGGGGCCGATCGCGAACGTGTGCTGTGATTTCCGGCGGCGGACCGTCACACCGTCCGCCACTCGAGGCGTCAGTTGCCGTCGACCTTTTCCTTGGCCTTGTGCGCCGCGTCCTCGACATCGTCCGCGGCCTTCTTCGCCGCGTCCGTCACGTCGTCGCCGGCCTTTTTGACCGCCTCGCCGGCGTCGTGAGCCATGTCCTCGGCCGTGTCGGCGGCATCCTCGGCCACGTCGCCGACCTTGTCGGCGGCGTCCTCGGCCATGTCACCGGCCTTGTCGGCCGTGTCCTTGACCGCATCGCCGGCCTTCTCGACGGCGTCTTTGGCACGGTCACCCGCATCGTGGGCCCTCTCCCCGGAGCAGCCGAGCAGCGCGAGCGAGGCGATGATTGCGAACAGCATCAGGTATCTCATGGATGTCCCCCCATTCGAATTTCGGTGCGCTACTGTAGTCGAATGTCGGTGACTTTTCCACCCCTCCTGGACAGGGACGGATCTTGCGACGATCCGGTCCGAGCCTGAACGTCACGACCGGTTGTGATCGTCCCCGATGCCGCGGATAATCGCTCGGGGGTCGAAGCATGGACGAGCCGTATCGCATCAAGGTCGTCGAGTCGTTGCCCCGGGTGTCGAAGAAGCAACGGTGGCAGGCGCTGTCGGCGGCCGGCTACAACACGTTCCACCTGCCTGCCGGACGGGTCGAGATCGACCTCGTGTCGGACTCGGGCACCGGCGCCATGAGCTCCGCCCAATGGGCCGCAATGGCGCAGGCCCGGGAGGATTTCTCCGGCCAAGCGTGCCACGAGCGGTTCGTCGCCGTGGCGCGCGACATCTTCGGCTTCGACCACGTCCAGCCGGTGCACCAGGGACGAGCGGCGGAGAGCCTGCTGTTTCGGCTGCTGGTCCGACCCCGCGACGTCGTCCTGTCGAACACCTTCTTCGAAACCACCCGTGCGAACGTCGAGGCGTGCGGCGGCGAGGCTCGGGACCTGCCCGACAGTCGACCGCCGTGGTGCGGCAACATCGACCTCGATCGGCTCGAGCGTACGCTGCACCGCAACCGGCGGGTCCGTCTCGTCGTGCTCACGGTGACCAGCAACATCGCCGGCGGTCAGCCGGTGGCCCTC
>JASFPU010000141.1:0-7359 GCA_050115855.1 Holophagae bacterium | reverse complement strand
CGGAGGATTGCTCGAGTTTAAGGGTTCATGGATACGTGAAAGTCTCCGTCTGACTCCCTGGGTTCATCGCTATTCGTGCCTCATAGGAGACGAGGAAAAGGCAATCGATTTCGGAGCCACTTTGCAGCTCACGCCGTTTCCGGACACGTCACTGACGCGCGACAAATACGTTTCGGTGATCGAAGAGTTCTCAGCGACGATCGGCAGCCACTCGATTCGGGTCTCCGAGGATCGTGAAGGCAGGCCGGTGATCGCCATGACCGAGGAGGGTACAACCACCGAGCTCACCGTGTCCGCGGAGGACCACGTTGTGCTCGTGGAGACCGCCTCCCCGAGGAAGTTCAAGGACCTCGAATTGAAGCTGGCGGGGCGGAGGGGGTCGACCTTGGGGGAGATCTTTGAACGGTTGACCGCTCACGGTCTCATGTGGCTCGATCCGAAGCGGCGGATCTGCATCAACACGCTTCCTCCTCAGGTCCAGGATACCCTCGACTTGAAGCAGATCTCCGGAGGCGAGCGACGCGGCGCCGGCTGACCTTCCATGGGTTCGGCGTCAACAGGCGTTGTTTCGCAGGATAGGTGTCACCCTTCACACTTCCACACTGATCTGTATTCACGGAACGGCTCACCGGAGAAGTGCAACCGGCGGGAGCCGGAGCCCCCGCCGGTGGGTCGCTGTGAGCGTGCGGGCCGCGGCTACCGGACGTTGCCGACGTAGTTGGCCGTGAGCTGGCGCTCGCGGACCTCGGGGTCGGTGTAGTTCGGGATGATCGCCGGCGCGACGCGGCCGTCCGTGATGCCCGCGGCCTCGATCTCGGCGTTGTACTTCACCACGTGGTCGAGGCTCAGGGCGCCGTCCTTGACGCCGGCGGCGATGTAGTCGGCGGCCGACGTGCCGGCGATCCGGCCGTAGACGATGATGTCGAGCAGCGAGTTGCCCATCAGCCGGTTGGCGCCGTGGATGCCGCCCGCCACCTCACCGGCGAGGAACAGGCCGGGCACGCAGGTCTCGCCGGTGTTTTGAAACTCGAGCCCGCCGTTCTGGTAGTGCAGCGTCGGGTAGATCAGCATCGGCTCCTTCGAGATGTCGATGTCGAAGCGCTTGTACAGGATGTACTTGCCGGGGAACTCGCGCTTGACGGTGCCCTCGCCGGCGAGCACCTCGATCATCGGCGAGTCGAGCCAGATGCCGAGCCGGCCGGTGGGGGTCGGCACCCCCTTGCCGTCGTGCACGCACTCTTTGATGATCGACGCCGCCTCGACGTCGCGCGGCTCACGCTCGTTGACGAACTGGTGGCCCTCGACGTTGACCAGGTTGGCGCCGGCGCCGCGGAACTTCTCGGTGATCAGGATGCCCTCGGCCTGCTCGGGGAAGACGATCCCGGTCGGGTGGTACTGGACGGTGTGGAGGAAGGCCACCGGGACCCCGGCTCGGTAGCCGAGGACGATGCCGTCGGCGGTGGCACCGTAGTGGTTGGTGGTCATGAAACCCTGGATGTGGAGCCGGCCGCAGCCGCCGGTGGCCATGATGACCGCCTTGGCCTTGACCAGGAAGTACTCCTCGGTCTCCATGTTGTACAGCACCGCACCGGCGCACGCCCCGTGCTCGTTGATCACCAGCTCGACCGCCGGAGAGAACTCGAGCACGTCGATCCTGTCGGCGTGGTTGCGCGCCTCGTCCCGGATCGTGCGCATGATCTCGGCACCGGTGATGTCGGCGGCGTAGTGCATGCGCTTGCGCGACGTGCCGCCGCCGTGGATGGTCTCGAGCGTGCCGTCCGCCTTCTTGGTGAAGTTGACGCCCTGGCGCTCGAGCCAGCGGATGGCGTCGGGCGCCTTGGTGACGAGGGTCTCGACGAGTTCTGGGACGTTGGTGAAGTGGCCACCGCCCATGACGTCGAGGTAGTGGTAGTAGGGCGAATCCTTGTGGCCCTTGGACGCCGCCTGGATGCCACCCTCGGCCATCATGGTGTTGGCGTCGCCGTGACGCAGCTTGGTCGCCAGAATGACATTGGCGCCGCGCTCGGCGGCGAGAATGGCCGCCGAGGTGCCGGCGCCGCCGCCGCCGATGATCAGGACGTCGGTCTCGTAGGCCGGCGAAGACAGGTCGATCTTGGCCGGGTCGACCCGGCTCGACGCCTCGAGCAGGTCCGCGATCTCGTGGGCGATCGCGTAGCCCTTGGACGGACCGACCCGCAGCGGGCGCCGCCCCTCCTCCTTGAAGTCGGGGTGGTACTTGAGGCGCTCCTTGCGCTCGTCGAGGCTCAGGAACGGAATCTCTTCGCCGCGGCGCTTACGCTCGATCCGCTCGGGACGGGTCTTCTCGACGACCTTGATGAGTTCTTTGAGCTCGGGTGTGTAGGGCATTGCTCTTCCTCTCAGGCCAAACCGACGTGGGACGCCGGGGTCCACTCTTCGGCGCCCATGTGGGGCTCCATCTCACGCTCGGTATAGAGCTTCTTGAGCTCGTCCTCGTTCATCCCCTTGAGACCGCCGAGGAGCTCCGAGAAGGTGCCGCCCTCGATGTCGCCGCACATCTTCTCGAGGTGCCCCGCTTTCGGGGCGAGCTTGCCGCCCTGCAGCCGGCGGGCGAGCTGGGCGATGTGGTACTGGGCCATCTCGCCCATGCAGCGCGACGCGCACAACCCGCATTGAATGCAGTCAAACGAGATCTCGGTGGCGGCCTTCAGATCACCGCGCTTGAGCGCCGAGATGTAGTCGAGCACCTCGACGTCCATCGGGCAGACCTTGGTGCAGGCGTTGCACGCGACACAGCGGAACAGCTCGGGGTAGAGCTGGTACACGGTCTCTGCCGTCGGCTCGGCCGCCTCGTAGTCGTACGCCGCACGGTTGGCCGGGTAGAACGGGATCTGGGTCAGGTACATGTCCGGTTCGACCACCGTTTGGCAGGCCAGGCCGGTGTAGATCTTGTAGTCTCCGGCCTTGCGGTAGACGGTGGCGCAGGCGCCGCAGACGCCACCGCGGCAGCCGCAGCCGCGGATGTACTGGTAGCCGGCGTACTCCATCGCCTTCATGATCGTGAGCGCGTCCGGAACCTCGTACTTCTTGCCCATGATGTAGATGGGGACTGTCTTCGCCGCCACCTTGTCGGTCAGTGTTGCCGTTTCCATTCCGCTGTCTCCTTTGGCCCGCCGCTCACGCGGTGGCCGCTGCGATGTACTTTTTCTCGGTCAGGAGCCTCTCGGCCGTCGGCCCGTTGAGGTCGAAGCGACAGAGCGCGGGATCCAGCCCCAGGGCGATACCGAGGAGCTGGGTGAAGTAAAACGTCGGGACCTCGTCCAGCCCGTCGTGGGCCGCAACCACGTCGCCCTGGCGTGTACCCAGGTTGTACTCACACAGCGGGCAGCTCAGGATCAGGGCGTCGGCCGCCGACCGGTTGGCGGCGGCAATGACCTTGGCCGCCCGTTTCGTGCCCTCCTCCGGGTGGGCGAGCATCTGGTACGAGCCGCAGCACTCGCGGGATGCGCTGAAGGACGCCGGCTCGGCGCCGAGGGCGGCGATGAAGCCCTCGAGGATCTCGTCGTCGACGGCGTCGATCGCCACATCCTCCGGGCGAACCAAGGTGCAGCCGTAGAACGGCGCCACCTTGAGCCCGGTCAATGGGTTGGTCACCGCCTCGCGCAGCTTTTCCCAGCCCACCGTGTCACGGAGCAGGCTCAGGTAGTGGACCACCTCGACCTCACCGTTGTAGTCCGGCTCCTCGCGCATGAAACGGTTGAGCGTGTCCCGCTTCTCTTCATCCTCGCGCACGAGTCTGTTGGCCCGAGCCAGGGTGTTGTAGCACTGCGAGCAGATGGTGACGACGGTGTCGCAGCCTTGCTGGGCGGCGCGGATCAGGTTGCGGACCGGAGCCACCTGGTGGATGAGGTCGTCGTCGGCCAGGGAGAAGACCGCACCACAGCAGTTCCAGCGGCTGAGCTCGGTGTACTCGACGCCGAGGTGGTCGAGGGCCGCCATGGCGGCGACCTCGAGGTTGGCGGCCTTGGTCTTCAACGTGCAACCGGGGTAGTAGCCGAGCTTCATGTCTGCCTCACGAGGTGAGCTTGCGGAAGGTCGAGACAAAGGCGATCTGCGGCGCCTCGGCCATCGTGTCCTTGGGAATCTCCTTCAGATCGACGAGGTCGGTGTTGGTGCGCAGCACCAGCTGACGCACCGCCTCGAACACCCGCGGCACGTCGATGCCGCGCGGGCAGCGCACGAGGCAGGTCTGGCACGAGGCGCAGAACTCGCCGATGCGGGCGTCGATGACCGCTTCGATCTCGCCGAACTGGAGATAGTGGATGCCCTGACGGGTGGTGAAACCCATCGATTCGACCATTGGGCAGACCGCCGAGCAGGTGCCGCACTGCATGCACTCGTGGACGTTCTGCCCGGAGATCTCGGCGATCTTGGCGACGGCTCTGAGATTGTCGGGGTGGATCGGGCTGGGAATGCTGGCCATGGCTCCCTCGGATCGTGTCCGTCCGGGTCCGGCCGGCGAGGTCTGGGACCGAGGTCGGGGGGCGCCCGAACGCGGCCTCATCATAACGCAATGTGAAAAATGCCACAAGGCGTGTGAAAGAGACTTTATCTCAGGAAAACGTGAGGGAGCCGGCAGGCGGAAGTATCGGGCGTCAGGAGGTTGGAAAGTAAGAAAGCGAGAAGGTCAGAGAGTTAGGGGTTAAGAGTTAGGAGTGAAGAGGGGAACAGCGACAACACGGAGCACTCACGTTCTCACTTTTTTACAGCGAGCAGAGCGAGCGCTGACAGCGACCGCAGGGAGCGCTCACCCCTCACTCCGCCCGTGGGATCCGCATCAGCAACGCCTTCTCGTCGGTCGGTGGCGGGTAGGGATCGTCGATCACACCGGTCACGGCATTGTCGCCGATCAACCAGAGCGCGCCGTCGTCGGTGACGGCGATGCCTTCGACGTTGGTGCCCCAACCGCCGTCGTGCACCGAGCGGACCAGATCAGTCAGGTCCTGCACCAGGGTCGTGGCGCCGGTCGATCGGTCGATCTCGACAACCTGATAGCGCTCGCCGGGATACTGCGTCTTGAGGCCGAGCAGCCGGTCACCCTGCCAGGCGAGACCGGTCAGCCGCCAGTTGCAGTCTTCGAGCGGGATGTCGAACGGTGTCCCTTCGGCGACCAGGCGGTCGGTCGCGACGCGAAGCAGCCAGAGCCGCGACACACACCCGGACGTCGGCTCGCCGGACCGCTCGAGAAGCAGCGAGACGAAGGCGCCATCGCGCGACACCTCGATCCCCTCGACACCGACCTTGCCGCCGACCAGCTCGACGCCGTCGATCGGAAGCTCGATGGCGGCCAATCTCGGCAGCGATCGGGCGCCGTGGCCGAGATCGACCCGGTAGACCGCGGCGTGGGCTTCGTCGCACAGGTAGATCGACGGCGCGTGCCAGGCGACACCCTCGAGCTCGGCGTGGCGCGGAACCCCGATCTCCACGACCCGCGCGTCGAGCTCGTTGTCGAAGAAGAGCAACCGGGCGTACTTCTCCGACGGCGCGACGAGCTCGTCGCCGACGACGGCGAGTCCGGAGGTCTCGAGCGCCCGGTCCTGGCTGAAGTTGTCGTCGTCGGGGTGCCAAGCCAGGATCTCGGCTCGGGCCGTGTCCCACGGCCCACTCGGCGGCGCCGGGGTCGTCGCACATCCGGCCGATCCGATCACCACGACGCCAACGCCGAGTGCCACCGTAACGACCTGCATCAGACAACGGTCACGCATCCGAGTCCCCTTCCTGTTCGACGTCGGACCGCCACTCCGGGAACAGACCCAACAGACCGTCGAGCGACGCCTCACAGACGCCGCGGTCGGTGATCAGACCGGTCACCAGGCGCGCCGGCGTGACGTCGAAGGCGACGTTGACTGCCGGGCTGGTCGGCGGCGTGAGCTCGACCTCGACCACACGGCCGTCCGGGCCGAGCCCCTCGATGAACCGGACCTCACGCGGGTCGCGCTGCTCGATCGGGATGCCGCCGAGGCCGTCGCGGGCCGTCCAGTCGATGGTGGTCTGCGGCAGGGCGACGTAGAACGGAACGCCGTTGTCGTGCGCCGCCAGCGCCTTGAGGTAGGTGCCGATCTTGTTCGCCACGTCACCTGCGGCGGTCGTGCGGTCAGTGCCGACGAGGCAGACGTCGACCATCCCACGCTGCATTAGGTGGCCACCCGCGTTGTCGACGATGACCGTGTGCGGCACCCCGTGGCCACCGAGCTCGTACGCGGTGAGCGAGGCGCCCTGATTGCGGGGACGCGTCTCATCGACCCAGACGTGGATATCGAGCCCGTGGTCGTGCGCCATGTAGATCGGCGCCAGCGCGGTGCCCCAGTCGACCGTGGCGAGCCAGCCGGCGTTGCAGTGGGTCAGGATGTTCAGCGGTCCGGCGCTCTTGGCCTCGGCGAGATCCCGTAGCACGGCGAGCCCGTGCTGCCCGATCCGTTTCGAGATCTCGACGTCGTCGTCACAGATTCTCGCAGCGCGTCGGTAGGCCGCAGCGACCCGCTCGTCCGGTGCCAGGTAGCGCACCGCCTGGTCCATCTCGTGCAATGCCCACCTCAGGTTGACCGCCGTCGGTCGGGTCGACGAGAGCATCTCGAGGGCGCGGTCGAGCGAGCCGTGCATCGGATCTTTGAGCAGCGCGAGACAGACGCCGTAGGCCGCCGTCGCCCCGATCAACGGTGCGCCGCGGACCACCATCTCGCTGATCGCGTGGGCCGCCTGCTCGACCGTCGCCAGGCGCATGATCTCGAACGAGTACGGCAGCGCCCGCTGGTCGATGACGTCCACCGACCGGCCGTCGTCCGCGACCCAGATGGTGCGGTACCATTGGTCTCCGATCCGCATGGAGAGAGGATACTCGATTTCAACCGGCCCTCCCTGCGGCATGTCCGGTTGAAATCGAGAGCGGGTCCATACCCGTCGGACAAAGTTGCTCGTATACTCTCTCAACCGTGCAATCGTGAGCGCGGAAATTTCACGTGAGCACTGAATGGACTGAATGGAGGGAAGGATGAACCGACTCACGGCAGTTGCCGGGCTCGTACTGGTGCTCGGACTGATCGGCGGCTGCAGCAAACAGGCGCCGGAGGTCGACATCGACCAGGCGTGGTCCGATTTTCGGGCCGCATACAACGAGCTCGACAGCACACCCGACAAGGTCGAGCTCATCGAGAGCTTCTTGAAGGCCCATCCCGACAGCAGCTACGCAGGTCAGCTGGCGCCGGCCCTCGCCTACTATCGGGGCGACGAGATGGACGATCCCGAGGGCGCTCTCGTGGTGCTCGACGAGGTCCTCGAGCACACCACCGACCCCGAGGCGCGGTTCGCCATCGGCACCGCCAT
>JASFPU010000140.1:0-7373 GCA_050115855.1 Holophagae bacterium | reverse complement strand
CCCGGCCCAGATCAAGTCCGCGATGGTCGGCCACGGTACAGCCGAGAAGCGCCAGGTCGCGTTCATGGTGGTGCGGCTGCTCGGCCTCGACCGGACGCCGCCGAGCGATGCCGCCGACGCCGCCGGCGTCGCGCTCACCCACATCCACAGCCGCCCACCGACTCGAGCTTGAGTCGCAGAACCACCACGCTCATGTAACGGCTGTAAAACTCAGCGACCTTCGTTGACGGTCGAGAAAGCCTCATGCTAGGATGCTCTGCCTTCATCATTTGGGAAGACGATCGAAATGATGGACGGTCGGCAGTGGCCCCGCCACTTGTCACATTGCAAACGCTCGTTCACAATGGACCGCCGGTCGGGATGGAACTTCTCCCGAGCCGCGAACTCTAACCAGGAGGAGGCAAGATCGTGGGACAGGTAACAGATCTATTCCGCCAGGGTGGAATCTTCATGTGGCCGCTGCTCTTCTTCTCGCTGTTGGCGCTGACCGTCATCATCGAGCGCTTCATCGTGCTGACCAAGGCCCGGATCAACGTCAACGAGTTCTTGACCAAGATCCGCAAGGCGCTGTTGGTCAACCGGAATGTCAAGGAAGCCATCAAGGTCTGCGAAGGGAACCGCGGGCCGGTGGCGTCGGTCATGAAGGCCGGCCTGCTGCGCTACGGGCACAGCCGTGAAGACATCGAGAAGACCATCGAGAACGCCGCGTTGTACGAGCTCGACCGGCTCGAAAAGCGGATGGGCGTGCTGGCAACCACCGCGAACGTGGCGCCCATGCTCGGCTTCCTCGGTACGGTGGCCGGTATGATCAAGTCCTTCGCGACCCTCGCCGAGCAGGGGTTGACCAACCCCGCAGCGGTCGCTGTCGGAATCTCCGAGGCGCTCATCACCACCGCCACGGGTCTGATCATCGCGATCCCGGCGCAGCTGGCGTACAACTGGTACACGACCAAGATCACCCGCTTCGTGCGGGACATCGAGACCGCCACCAACATGCTCTTGGAAACCTTTGCCGAGATGGACGGGGGCGCCGAGACCAAGGCCTGACGAAGGGAGTCCGCGATGGCACTGATTCGCGGCAGAGAACGAGGAAACGCGGCGCAGATCTTCACGGCCTCGATGGCGGACATCGTCTTTCTGCTGATCGTGTTCTTCGTCCTCACCTACAAGGTCGAGGTCGACAAGACGCAGATGGACCTGCCGGAAACCTGGATCCGCAAGAAGGTGCCCGACAAGGCGGCAGTGATCTCCATCGCGCCGCCCGATCGGGGCTCGACGATCCGCGTTTCGACCGGCGAGGAGATGGCGCTGCCCGTGAGCACGATCGAGGAGGTCATCACGTTCGCCTCCACCGAGGTCGCCAAGAATCCGAATCGCGAGTTCATCCTCAAGGCGGACCGGAACTCGCCCTATAGCAAGGTCGACGAAGTCCTCGACGCGCTCAAGCAGTCGAAGGTGAAATACATCTTCCTGCTCTCCGAGCAGTTGACCGCGGACGAGAAGTAGCGGGAGAGGACGATGAATATCAAGAAGAAGGAAATCGCCTCCGAGATCTTCACCGGCTCGATGGCCGATATCTCATTCCTGCTCATCATCTACTTCATGATCACCTCGGCCTTCTCGGCGACCCGCGGCCTCGACTTCGCACTGCCCGAGGACACCGACACGCCCGAGATCAAGCAGGAGGATTCCATCGAGGTCCACGTGCTGCCGGGCGGCAGCATCGAGGTCGACAAGAATCCGATGCCGACCGACGGCCTGCTGCCATACATCCTCGACAAGCTCCAACAGAACCCGGACAAGCCGGTGATCCTGAGAACCGACCCGGAGGCGACCTACGGCGACATGATCAGCATCTTCGACCGCCTCCGCCGGGCTCCCGAGGAGTGGACCGACGACCAAGGCAACCCCCTGTACAAGGATGTCAACGGTGAACCGCTGACCGAGATCAAGACGATCTCGATCCCGACTCAGCGGGAGATCGAGAACATCTGGAACCTCCTGGGTATGGGGTGAGGAGGCATCATGGCCGAGACGCCGCAACGACAGTCGAAACAGGCGCCTGACGCCGAAATGAAGCCGACGGTCATCGAGATCATCGCGCAGGAAGAGAAGCAGGACAAGAAGTTCACGCGCGCCGCGATCGCCGTCGCCGCGATCCTGCACCTGTTCATCTTCTGGTTCCAATGGCCGTCGTTCGCCGGCGGCCTCAAAGAAGCAGCCGAGAAAAAGACCAAGATCTACGTCGTCAAGCAGGTCAAGTTCAAGCAGCCTCCCAAGCAGGAGCTACAGCAGATCCCGAAGCCGAAGTCGAAGAAGGTCCCGATTCCGGACCCGACGCCGGACGAGCCCGAGCCGATCCGAGAGGACGAGCCCCAGGAGGACATCGACTTCGTGCCCGACGACAACCTGGTGCTCGGCATCCCGGATGCGCCGCCGCCGCCCGAACCCGAGGGCCCCGTGCGCTTCGTGGTCGGTGGCAACATCACCGAGCCGGAGAAGCTCAGCGGTCCCAACCCGGTCTACCCGGAGGCGGCGCGACGAGCCCGGATCCAGGGTGTCGTGGTCCTCGAGTGCACCATCGGTAAAACCGGCGACGTCCAGGAGGTCAAGGTCCTCCGACCACTGCCGCTCGGGTTGACCGAGGCGGCGATCGACGCGGTCAAGAAGTGGAAGTTCAAGCCGTCGACCCTGAACGGCAAACCGGTGGAGGTTCTCTACATTCTGACCGTGCGCTTCAATCTGCAGTAGGGTCGCGACCGGACGGCTCATGGCGCTGCAAGGGTCTCTTTCCGAGCTCTCTCTACCGGACGTGATTCAGCTTGTGAGCGTCTCGGGAAAGACCGGTGTGTTCGAGGTCGAGCACGGTGACGAAGCCGGTAGAATCTACCTTCGCGACGGTCGCATCGTCGACGCCTCGGTCGGTAGGTTGCGCGGCGACAACGCGGTGTACGAAATGGCGATCTGGTCCGATGGGGACTTCACCTTCAAGCCCGGCGAGGAAACCGACACCGTGACCATCCACCTGTCCAACGCCAACCTCATGATCGAGGCAGCCCGGCGTCTCGACGAGTGGCGGGTGCTGTCACGGAAGATCCCGTCGCTCGATCTGGTCCCGACCTTCACGTCCCGCGACCAGAGCCATCAGGTGACCCTGAGCCCGCACGAGTGGATCCTGGTCACTCGGATCGACGGCGAACGGACCATCGAGGACATCGCCGACGCGCTCCACTGGTCCGCATTCGACGTGTCCAAGCTGCTGTTCGGCATGATCACGTCCGGACTCGTCGAGCTGCGCTCGGAGACCGATGGTGTGGCGCCGGCGTCAATGCCGCGGGATCCGAGCTCCGTGACACTGCTCGGGCTGGCCAACCGGATCCGCTCGGTGGCACTCGACGTGATCGGCGGCGACGGCCAGCAGACGATCGACAAGCAGTACACTGGAATCCGGTCCCTGATCGAGCAGGGCGCCGGATTCGACGCGATCGAAACCCTGGTCGAGCAGCACAGCAACGCGATCTCGCTGCTCAAGGGAGACGACATCGCAGCCATGTTCGACGAGCAGATCAGACCACTTCTCGGGGACGCCGCCGGCGCCCCCGTTCAGTGACGTTGAATCAGGGAGGCACCGACTCATGAAGAACAACATACGCCGCACGGTGATCGGCGTCGCGCTCATCGCCGCTGTCGTGCTCGCCGGTCCGGCGGCAGCCGAGTGGAACAAGGGCCTGGAGGCGTACAAGGCCAAGGACTACTCAACAGCCGCCAAGGAGTTCCAGGAGGTCACCGAGACCAACCCGGACTACGTCGGCGGGTACTACATGCTGGGCCTGTGCCAGCGGGCTCAGAACAACCTGTCAGCGGCCATCGGCAACCTCCGCAAGGCGGTCGATCTCGACAGCGCCGGCGACGCGCCCGATCCACGCTACAGCATCGCTCTGGCCCAGGCGCTCATCCAGGCCAAGCAGCACAACGAGGCCTACGCAGCGCTCAAGAAGTTCAGCTTCTCGAGTTTGCCGTCGAGCTATCGAACCAGCTACGCGCTGCTGTTCGCCAACGCCGCCAACGAGACCAACCGTTCCGGCGAAGCGGTCAACGTGCTCAATGCCCAAATCAAGGCCGACAGCCGCAATGCCGGGCTGTACCAGGCGCTGGGCGTGGCCGAGAACGAACTCGGCGACGACAAGGCGGCGTACGCGGCGTTCAAGCGCGCCTGGGAGCTCGACAGCTCCGATCAGGCGACCGGCCGGTACGCGGTCCGCTCGGCGATCGCCACCGCGCGCCGGAGCTCGTCCGCGGGTGAGAAGAATCGGTACTACACCGAGGCGGCCCAGATCGCCGAGAAGCTCGCCGCAGCCAACCCGACCTTCGAGCACAACCTGTACGCCGGCGAAGCCTGGCTCGGCGCGAAGCAGTACTCCAAGGCGCTGGGGTGGTTCGACAAGGCCCGGACCCAGCAGTCGCGCAACGCGCTCGTCCACTACTACATCGGCCAGTGCTACTCGTCGCTCGACAAGTACTCCGACGCGCTGTCGTCGCTCCAAAAAGCGCTGTCGCTCGGCAGTGGCGACGCCGATCTCCGCAAGAAGATCTACAACCAGATGGGCTACGTGCACGAGAAGAACCGCGATTTCATCAAGGCCAAGCAGGCCTACCTGGAGGCCGGCAACACCCGGCAGGCGGCGGCGATGGACGACAAGGAAGCGGCCAAGGCCGGCAACATCGAGCACGAACGACAGTGCCGGGAGTTCAAGAACAAGATCGACGCGCTCGCGCTCCAGGCCGAAGAGTTCGAGAAGCTGGGCGACATGGACAGCGCCAAGCAGATGCGCGAGCAGCTCAGCGTCCTCCAACGCCAGTACGCGGAGACCTGCAGCTGACGCACCGTTCACTACCGACCGAATTTCCACGCGGCCCTCGGGCCGCGTTTTTTCAGCCTTCCATCTCGTTGGCGTGCCGCTCCAACGTGATCACCGCCGCCGCGAGCGGCAGCGTCACCGCCGCCACGACCTGAGCAGCGAGCACCCAGGTCAACGAGCTGGGCGTCGACACCCCGATCGGTGCCGCGACCCGGACCAACCATGCCACAACGGTCGCGGTCGCCACCGCGGACAGCGCCGCAGCGACGACCCCCGGCACCGTCACGGCGAGCACGAACGGTCCGCGAACCATCGCTTCGGTGGCGCCCATCAGACGCATGATGGCGATCTCCTCGGCGTGGCGGTGGAGCTCGAGGTGGACCCAGACTGCGGCGAGCAGCACCGCGCTGGCGGCCAGCGCCACGGCAATCAGAACCAGGACTGTCGCAAACCGCCGAGCCACGGTCCCGACCGCGCGGTTGACCGACGATGTCGGTCCCACCGCCAGCACCTCGGGGCTGGCGCGCAGCGCCGACACCTCGTCGGGATCGTGTGTCGTCACCTCGACCAGCGGCGGCAGCATCTCGGGCCCCTCTCGATCGAGCACGTCCCGGAGGTAGGGAAACCAGCTGCCAAGGCGCTCGGCGAGCGTCTCTGGCGGCACCTCCGTCACCCGCCAGTCATCGTGCGCCGCGGCTTGTCGCGCGATCCAGCCCTGGCGCTCCGACGCCGACAGCCGGGGGTGGAGCAGGACCGCAACGACGCTGTCGCGATCCGACAGATCAACCACCGGGGCGAGCCACTGGCGTGCCGTCACCGTGATCCCGGCCAGACTCACCGGGATCGCCAGGGCGAGCGCCAACCCGACGGTGACGAGCAGCCGGCTTCGAACCAGCAGCCAGCCCTCGGCCGCGACGTGGCGGATCACGGCGGCCAGCTCCCGTCGTAGTCGATCCGACCGCGGTGGAGGACCAGCGTCCGCGCCGGCAGGGACTCGAGCAACGCGAGGTCATGGGTCGCGACGAGCACGGTCGCGCCCTGGTAGTTGATATCGCACAGCAGACTGAGCAGCTCGGACGCGAGATCGGCGTCCAAGTTGCCGGTCGGCTCGTCGGCCAGGATCAACCGCGGTCGGTAGGCGAGGGCGCGGGCGATCGCCACCCGCTGCTGCTCGCCGCCGGACAGGGACTCCGGCAGGGCCGACTGGCGGTGGTGCAGTCCGAGTCTCTTGAGCACCTTGTACGCCCGGCGGTGCGCCTCGCCGGGCGGAAGACCATGAAATCGGAGCACGAAGGTCAGGTTGTCCATCACGGTCTTTCGGCCGAGCAGCTTGAAGTCCTGGAAGATGACGCCGATGGCACGGCGCAGGATCGGCAGCTCTGACCGGGTCATGGTGTCGACTCGCCGGCCCGCAACCCAGATCTCGCCCGCGGTCGGGCGCTCTGCGGCGTACAGCAGTCGGAGCAGCGTCGTCTTACCGGCGCCCGACGGCCCGGTGAGAAACACCAGCTCGCCTGCGTCGATCGACAGGTCGATTCCACGCAGGATCGGGCGGCGATCATAGTCCTTGGTGAGGCCGCGGATGCGGATCACGGGTGGGGGGCCTCCGGGGGCTGCATTGTACCATTGGGGTCGGGGCTTCCGGATGATGGCAGCGGCACAGATCGGGCGCTGGAGCGAGGGGGTCATCGGCGTCGACCGGGCGTTGATCCGCCGCCGAGACGGAGCGATCATGGCGTTCGCCATCGGTCCGCCGTGCGGTCAGGGGCGCCCTGCCGATCGGCTCGCCGCCATCGTCGGCGGCCGCGTCACGGCGATCCGTATTTGCCGGCAGGTTCACGGTGCCGTCGTCCATCACCCGAGCGACACGAACGGCCCGGTGCGCGAGGTCGGTGACGGCGATGCTCTGGTGACCACGACCCGCGGCCTGGCGCTGGCGGTCTGGACCGCGGACTGCGTGCCGGTGCTGCTGTCGGCTCCGGGTGTGGTCGCCGCGGTCCATGCCGGTTGGCGCGGCTGCGCCGTCGACGTCGTCGGCGCTGTGGTCCGTCAGATCGAGGCGCGTCACCGGTGCCCACCGGGCGGACTGACGGCGGCACTCGGACCGGCGGTGTGCGGAGGTTGCTACGAGGTCGGAGCGGAGGTGCGTCGGGCTCTGCGCGACTCAGGCCTCGACGAGACGCGGTGGCGCGACCGAGATCGGGTCGATCTCAGGGGATTCCTGGTCGCCCGGCTCGAGGCGCTCGGCCTGGCGCCCGATCGGGTCGACACCGTCGGTGGCTGCACCTTCGAGTCCGCCGAACTCGCGTCGTACCGCCGCGACGGCGCCGCCGCCGGCCGCCAGTGGTCCATGGTCGTGCTTACGGGCGAGGAGTGAAACTGGAAACGCCCGCAAGGTGAGGAAGTGAGAAGGTGAGCGCCCCCTTCGGTCGCTGGTTAGAACGTCGGCAACGACCTCATCGTCTCCACCGGTTCAGTTGTACGGCACGCGCGCATCGGCACGCGGCTCGAGGC
>JASFPU010000139.1:0-7384 GCA_050115855.1 Holophagae bacterium | reverse complement strand
CATCCAACATCCAACATCCAACATCCAACATCCAACATCCAACATCCAACATCCAACATCCAACATCCAACATCCAACATCCAACATCCAACATCGGACGCGGACGTGAGTGCGGCAGCGAACGCCCCTCGCGGAGCCCCGGGTGATACCATGAGGAGGTGCGCAACATCTATCTTGTCGGATTCATGGGCGCCGGGAAAACCGCCGTCGGCGGCGCCGTCGCGCGTCGCCTCGGTCGGGACTTCGTCGACCTCGATCAACGTCTCGAGGAGCACTTCGGGATGACGATCCGGGAGGTGTTCGCCAGCCGCGGCGAGGCCGCGTTCCGGCGCGCCGAGCGCGCCGAGCTGGCGGCCGCGACGGGCCAGAGCGGGCTGGTGGTGGCGACCGGTGGCGGGACGTTCTCGAGCACCGAGAATCGACGGTTGATCGACGCCTCGGGTGGGCTGTCGGTATTTCTCGACGTCCCCTGGGAGGTGATCGTGAGCCGGCTCGCAGGCGACACGGCGAGCCGGCCGAAGTGGGTCGATGCAACGGACGCCCGCCGGCTGTACGAGCGCCGGCTCGAGTCCTATCGGACGGCGTCGATCCACCTCGAGCTGGCCGGCGACGAGCGCGCGGAGGCGATTGCCGCGCAGATCGAGGACGTCGCTCCGGAGCGTGCGTGCGCTTCCTGATCCTGTCCGACGTCCACGCCAACTGGGAGGCGTTGCAGGCCGTGCTGCGCCACGTCCGGCGCAAGCGGTACGACCGGGTCGTCTTTCTCGGCGACGCGGTGGGGTACGGCGCGTCGCCGAACCAGGTGCTCAGCTGGCTGCAGAGTCTCGGACCGACGGTCGACATCGTGCGCGGCAACCACGACCGCGTGTGCTCGGGTCTCGATCCCGGGGACTACTTCAACCGGTACGCGCGCGAGGCCACCAACTGGACCTTCAATCGGCTCGACGAGCGCAACCTGGAGTTCCTGCGGGCGTTTCCCGAAGGCCCGATCGAGATCGCCGACGGGGCCGCGATCTGCCACGGTGCGACCTTCGACGAGGACGCCTACATCTTCTCCGCCTACGATGCCCGGCAGGCCTTCGAGTCGCTGCCCCATCAGATCGTGTTCTTCGGCCACACCCACGTCCCGACGCTGTTCGAGATGACCTGGGTCGACGGCCACCGGTCTCTGAACGCCCGCCTGCTGGAGGGTCGGCGGACGGTGGTCGACCTCGAGGACGGGACGCGGTACCTGGTCAACCCCGGCTCGGTGGGCCAACCGCGCGACCGCGACCCCCGTGCGGCGTACGCGCTGTACGACCACGACCAGCGCCGCGTCTACCACTACCGAGTGCCGTACCGAACCGCGATCGCCCGCCGCCGGATCCTCCAGGCGGGCCTGCCGCCGGTGCTCGGTGACCGCCTGCTGCACGGTGCCTGACGTGCGGACGTTGGTCGGGGTTCTCGGCACGCTCGCCGTCGCGGTGGGTGTCGCCTCGGCGCACGACCCGTCGAGCTTCGAGGCGCGGGCCGAGTACCTGCTCGAGCGCCAGGACGTCGGCGCACTGCCGACCCCGATGCTGGTCGCGATGATCGGCGACCCGTACCCGAGATCGAAGGTCCTGGCGCTGCGGATCGTCGCGGCGAGCACCGACCCGGACCAGCTGCTGCTTCTGGGACAGTACGCCCGCGACCTCGATCTGAGGGTCCGGTACGAGACCATGGTCGCGGCGGGGCGGTTCGGACCCGACGCCCGCGGCATCGCGTTGCGCGGTCTGCGCGACGGTGCGCCCAGGGTCCGGCAGGCGGCCGCCTGGGCGGCCTGTCACGGCGGCGACGAGCTCCTCGAACCGCTGATCGAGCGCATGGCGGCCGAGACCGACACCGGCGTCCGGGCGACGGCGCTCGCCAACCTGTGGCGCTTCGACGAGGTCGACTGGGAGGCTCACGCCGCGGCGGCCGCGACCGGCGACGACCCCCAGCTGAGGCGGGCGGCCGCCTACTCGCTGGCGCGCAGCGATCGGCCCGCCGCCGCCCGGCCGGCGCTGCGCGCGCTGGCGGCCGACGCCGACCCGGTGATCCGCGCGACCGCGGTCGCCGGTCTGCGCCGCGCCCCGCTGGCGAAGGACGACCTCGATGTCGCCGTGCGGGCGCTCGGCGACACCGACGATCGGGTCCGAATCGCGGCCTGCTGGGTGCTCGCCGAGCAGGCCGGACCGAAGCTGGCCGCGGCCGACGCCGCCGTTGTGGCCGGGCTGTGGCGCTCGACCGAGCCCCAGCTGCGGGTGATGGCGCTGCGCGCCGCGACGCGGCGGACCGAGATCGGCGCCGACGCCGAGCTCGTGCGGCTCGCCCGCAGCGCCGAGCCCTGGGCCGCGTCCACCGCCGCGCAGGCGGCGATCCGGCGCGGCTCGGACGGATCGGACGCGCTCGCCGGCGAGTGGCTCGCCGCCGGCGAGCCGTGGCAGCGGCGGGCCGTCGCCTCGGCGGCGACCGCCCTCGCTCCCGAGCTCGAGAACGCGGCCCGTACCGACGATGAGGCGTCGGTCCGCCTGGCCTGGCTCGACGCGTTGAGCGATGGCGAGGCCGCGACGCGGCGCGAGGCGCTGCGCTCGATCGTCGACGGTGATCCGGACCCCGCGGTGCGGGCGGTGGCACTCGACCGCCTGGTCTCATCCGGCGGCGCCGGTGGCCTGGACGAGCTGCTCGGCCTGGCCGCTCGCTGGCGCGACGACGCCTCGCCGGCGGCGCGCGCCGCCGCGCTGTGTGCCGCGATCCGGGTCGCGGACGGCCGCGACGAGATCGAGCTGGTGATGGGACGCGCCCGTGCCGATCGGCACCCGGGCGTCGCGGTGCGGGTGGTCAACGCGGCGCGCGAGCTCGGGCTTCCGGCACGGCCGTTCGAGCGTGAGCCGCGGCACAACCGGCGTTGGTACGCCGATCTGGTCGACTGGATGACGGGACAGCACTGGCTCGATGTGGTGACCGATCGGGGCACCTTCAGGATCCGGCTGCAGCCGCTCGAGGCGCCGATCACCAGTCGCGAGCTGTTCGACTCGGCCGCGGCGGGCGTCTACGACGGCACGGTGTTCCACCGGGTGGTGCCCGACTTCGTCGTCCAGGGCGGCGGCTCGCGCGGCGACGGCTGGGGCGACCCGGGCTTCGTGCTGCCTGACGAGCCGGCGTACCGGCCGTTCGACGCCTGGCGGGTCGGCATCGCCACCGACGGCCCCAACACCGGCGGCCGCCAGTTCTTCGTCACTCTGATGCCGGCCGACCACCTGACGGGCCACTACACCAATGTCGGCGAGGTCGTGGCCGGCCGCGACGTGCTGACCCGGCTGCGCGCCGGCGACAGGATCCGGAGCATCACCACCGGGAGCGGCGACGAGCCACCGCCGCCGGCGCCGGTGCTGCTCGGCGAGCTTGAGTGGCGTCGCCTGGCGGAGATCGACGGGTGGGCCGAGATGTACAACGGGTACACGCCCGACCGGGGCGCCGTCGAGCGCCTCGCGTCGGCCGACGGCCGCTACCGAATCGTGACCGTGCTCGGCACCTGGTGCAGCGACTCCGAGCGCGAGGTGCCGCGTCTGGTCAAGGTGCTCGACGCGCTGCCCGGCGAGCACTTCGAGCACGTCATGATCGGCGTCGACCGCAGCCGCCGGATCGACGACGACGCACTGGCGGCGACCGCCGGCGTCGAACGAACCGTGGAGCGGGTGCCGACCATCGTCGTCTTCGACGCGGACGGGGCCGAGCTCGGCCGGGTGGTCGAGACCGCCGAGCGGCCCATCGAAGCACTCCTCGTCGAGTTCCTCAGCCCCGCCGAAGGCTGGTGACGTCGCGCATGCGAATTGCCGTGACCGCCGAGCTGCCGGGCCGGGCGGTCGAGATGCTCGACGAGCACCACGAGGTCCGGGTCCACGCGGGACCGACGTTGACCGACGAGGACGCACTCATCGACTTCGTCGCCGACGCCGACGGGGCGCTGACGGTGCTCGCCAACCCGGTGACCGACCGTGTGCTGGGCGCCTGTCCGAACCTCCGGGTCGTGGCGAACTGCGCCGTCGGCTTCGACAACATCGATCTCGACGCGGCCCGTCGGCGCGGCACCTGGGTGACCAACACGCCGGACGTCCTGACCGAGGCGACGGCCGATCTGACCTGGGCGCTCATCCTCGCCGTGACCCGGCGCGTCGGCGAGGCCGAGCGCTACCTGCGGAGCGGACGATTCACGGGCTGGTCGCTCGACACGCTGCTCGGCGCAGGGATCCAGGGCCGGCAGCTCGGCATCGTCGGCTTCGGGCGAATCGGTCGGGCGGTGGCGCGGCGGGCGCCCGCGTTCGGCATGTCGGTCGCCTACACCGGGCCCGAACCGAAGCCCGACCCGGAGCCGCCGGCGGTCTTCCTGCCGCTCGACGAGCTCGTTGCCACGAGTGCGGTGGTGTCGCTCCACGCGCCGCTCAACCCGACGACCCGCCACATGATCGGCGCCGAGCGGCTGCGTCTGATGGCCCCGGGTGGGTTCCTGATCAACACCGCGCGCGGGCCGCTGGTCGACGAGGCGGCGTTGGCGGCTGCGCTCGACGCCGGCCGGCTCGGCGGCGCCGGACTCGACGTGTTCGAGCACGAGCCGGCGGTCCACCCCGGGCTGCTCGACCGCGACGACGTGGTGCTGCTGCCGCACATCGGCTCGGCGACCCGGGAGACCCGCGCCGCGATGGCCGAGCTCGCCGCGACCAACCTGCTCGCCGTGCTCGCCGGCGACGATCCCCCGACCCCGGTCGTCACACCGCGGTAATCAACGCAGAGGCGCAGAGGCGCAGAGGCGCAAAGACGCCGAGACGCCGCGGCACCGGAGCCGGTCGGACAGACCATGGAGACGCTCTGGGCCGAGGCGTCCGAGTTCGAAACGCAAAGGACGCAAGGTTCGCGAAGACCATCGCCAAGCATCGCAGTTGCCAGCTTGCGCTGCTGGCCGGGGTAACCATCGGCTGCAGCGAGGTTGTTGCTGTCGTCGGCGGTCGAGTTTTTCAACACGGAGATCACGGGGGAACACGGGGCTGCCACGGAGCATCGCAGTCTGACCCGGGCTCCTCCCGAGGGTGAAGGCCCTTTGCTCCCTGCGAAGGAGTCGACAATCGCGTCGATCCCCGCGACTTCAATCGCCGCGGCGGGCCAGAAGGCCGTTCTCGGAGAAACCCTCCACATCTGCTGTTTGTCGTTGAGACATCGAGCCTCACGGTCTGCGGAGTCTACGCGGCAACGCGGGGACGTTGATGTGCCAGGGACATCAGCCCTCTCCGACCAGATCGATGATCATGCGGGCGACGAGGTCGGGGGCCTCGAGGGGGATCAGGTGGCCAGCGTCGGGCACGACCTCGAGCGTCGCGCCGGGGATGCCTTCGGCCGCCTCGTCGGCGTAGGCCCGGAAGCCGGCCATCTCGAGCTCGCCGACCAGGATCCGGGTCGGCGCTGCGATCTCGCCGAGCCGTTCAGGAACGGTCCACCCCCGATCGACGCGGTCGCGCTCGGTGGCCAGGAACTCGGCGCCGGGGAAGTCGCGCACGATCGCGGCGACCGCCTCGCGGATGCCCGGTTTGGTGAAGCTGTGCGCGAACAGCGGGCTCGCCGCCCACGGCCCCGCCATCGCCGCCTGAACGCCGTCGCTGCGGATGACCCGGGCGACGTCGCGCAGGTTGTCCATGAAGGCGGGCTCGAAGCGACGGTCGGGCATGGTCGTCGCGACCAGCCCGACGGCGCGCACCCGGTCCGGGTGGCTGACGGCGAGCTCGAGGGCGACGCCACCGCCGAAGCTGAAGCCGACCACGACGGCACCTCGAATGCCGGCGTCGTCGAGCACCGCCAGAACATCGGCGGCGTGGTGCGACACGTGGTAGCCGGTGTCGGGCCGGCTGCTCCGGCCGTGACCCCGCAGGTCGGGTCGGATGACGCGCAGATTCTCGCCGCCGAGCGATCCGAGCACCGGCAGCCAGACCCGCCGATCGAAGGTGTGGCCGTGGAGCAGCACCACCGCCCGGCCGACACCCTGGTCCGAGTACGAGATGGTGACGTCGTCGCGCGCGACCTCGGGCATATTGGGACCTCCTGCCTCGAATCGCGGTCGATTGTACCGGGGTCGGCGACGGCAGCCGGCGCTCCGCCGCCGGTGTGGATCGTCGTCGGGGGGTCACTATCGGGCGTGGGAATGGGGTAGACTCGTGAGCCGCTGCGCCGGGCGCGGTGCGGCGTGTGAAGGGAGTTCTCCATGGCGTTGTCCAACCAGCTGATCCTCCATGCCCTGCATGGCATTCGAGCCCCCGGCGGCAGCGGCAGCCTGGTCGAGGCCGGCACTGTCAAGGACCTGCAGATCGACGGCTCCACCGTCCGTCTCGAGCTTGCGGTCCAGGTCGCCGATCCCGGTGATGTCGAGCAGCTCCGGGTCCAGGTCGAGCGCGCCCTGAAGGCGATCGACGAGGTCGGTGAGGTCGAGCTCACGGTTCGGCCGATGATGCCGATGGCGGCGCCGCCGAAGGCCGAGCCCGAGCCGCCGGGATGGGCCGACAAGATCCCCGGCGTCCGTCGGGTTGTGGCAGTGGCGTCGGGCAAGGGCGGGGTCGGCAAGTCGACCGTCGCGGCCAACCTGGCGCACGCCCTGGTCAAGCGCGGCTTCACGGTGGGGCTGCTCGACGCCGACATCTACGGCCCGTCGCAGCAGCTCATGATGGGCGCTGCCGGCGAGCCGGAGGGCGACGAGGACGGTCGGATCCACCCGCTGCTCGCACCGGGCGGTGTCCGGGTGATGTCGTTCGGCTACCTGGTCGACACCGACCAGCCGGTGATCTGGCGCGGTCCGCTGCTCCAGAAGGCGCTCGAGCAGTTCTTCGGCGACGTCCACTGGGGCGAGCTGGACTACCTCATCGTCGACCTGCCGCCGGGCACCGGGGACGTCGCCCTGACGCTGTGTCAGAATGTCCCGCTGGCCGGCGCCATCATCGTCACCACGCCGCAGGACGTCGCCCTGATCGATGCCCGCAAGGGGCTCAACATGTTCACCAAGCTGGACACCGAGGTGCTCGGCATCGTCGAGAACATGGCCGGCTTCTCGTGCCCGAAATGCGGCCATGTCGAGCCGATCTTCTCGGCCGGCGGCGGCGCCCGGACCGCCGACGCGCTCGGCCTGCCGCTGCTCGGATCGGTGCCGCTCGACCCGGCGGTGGTAATCGGCGGCGACACCGGCAGGCCCGTGGTGGTCGAGCACCCGGACTCGGCGTCGGCGAAGGTCTTCGTCGAGATCGCCGACAAGGTGGCCGACGCGCTGGCGTGAGCCGACGGCCACGTCGGCCGACAGCACGGCTCGACGGCGAACCGGGTTTCAGCCGCGTTTGCTGTAGGTCACCGAGAT
>JASFPU010000138.1:0-7423 GCA_050115855.1 Holophagae bacterium | reverse complement strand
CGCGCTGACCGCGCGTGGTCAGCGGCCCGAGGTCGGTGTCGCGGCGCGCGGGATCGCCCACCGACAGCTCCTCGGTCAGCCGAACGATCCGCCGCACCAGAGCGTCGTGGACCTCATCCACCACGAACACCCGCTCGACCGAGGCGCACGACTGGCCGGTGTTCATGAACGCGGCCCAGACCAGCGCCCGTGCGGTACGCTCGAGCGGCGCGTCGGCAGCGACCACCGCTGCATCATTGCCTCCGAGCTCGAGCTGAACCGGAATGATCCGTTCGGCGCAGCGCCGGGCGACGTGGCGGCCGACATCGACCGAGCCGGTGAACAGCACCTTGGCCACGTCCGGGTGGTCGACGAGTGCGTCGGTCGCCGACCCCGGCAGAGCGGTCCCGTTGAGGACGCCGTCCGGCAGCCCGGCACGGCGCGCCTGGTCCACCAGTGCGAGCCCGGTCAGGACGGTGGCCGACGCCGGCTTGAAGACCATGGTGTTGCCGGCGACCAGACCGGGCACGATCTCCCACATCGGGATCGCCACCGGGTAGTTCCACGGCGTGATCGCGGCCAGCACGCCGAGCGGGTCGAACCGGTAGCCGGCCACCCGCCAGTGCGCGAACAACAGCTGATCCGGCGCGACCGGCCGGAACGCGAGCAGTCGCTCGGCGTTTTTCGCCCAGTACTCGAGGGTGGCGCAGGCGGGCACGACGTCGACGAGCAGGGCTTCCGAGATCGGCTTGCCGTTTTCATCCGACATCAGCGCGGCGAGCTCCTCGCCCTCGTCGATGAAGATCTCGAGCCAACGCCGGAGAATCGCCTGGCGCTCCGCCACCGGTGTCGCCGCCCAGCCCGGAAACGCCTCGCGGGCGGTCCGAACCGCGAGCTCGGCGCCGTCGGCCTCGATCGCCGACACGCTGGCGATCTCGGTTTCTGTAGCAGGGTTGATCGAGGTAATGGTCCGCGGTCCCTCGACCTCACGGTTGCCGATGATCGAGTGTCTCTGGAGCTTCATCGGCCGATTGTAGCGGATCGACGCGGTGCGGCAGAACGATGATCAATCCGGGGATCGCCGGACGATCTCCTCCTTGATCCCCGCCACCCGCTCGACCGGCAGAACGAAGACCACCCCGGTGCCGTGCTCGTCGAGCCGGCCGGCCCGTTCGATGGCCGCCACCACCGGGTCGACAAGCTCGTCCTCGGTCAGAAAGAAGACAACGTCGGTCTGCGCCTCGAGGGTCAGCCCGAGGAAGGTCCGGGCATCGTGCATCCCGGTGCCGCGGCCCGGAATGATGGTCGCGCCCGAGATCCCGCAGGTCTTGGCGGCGTCGACCACTTGATCGGTGACGCTGGGCTTGAGGGCGGCGATGATGACCTTGTACTCCATGGCTTCATCCTTTTCGAGCGGCGTTACGGGGGCGTCGCGCCCACAGGGCGGCGGCCTTGGCGTAGCTCATGACGGTGATCATGGGAAACAGGCTGGCCAACGCAATGAGACCGAAACCGTCGATCGCCGGGTTGCGCCCCGGGATGGTCGACGCGAGTCCGAGACCGAGTGCGGTAACCAGGGGAACGGTGACCGTCGAGGTTGTGACGCCTCCCGAGTCGTACGCCAGCGGAATGATCGACTTGGGCGAGAAGGCGGTCTGGATGACGACGATCAGGTAGCCGACACCGATAAACAGGACCAGCGAGCCGCCGGTGACGATACGGAAGGTCCCGAGCGCGATCCCGACGGCGACGCCGACCGCAACGACCAGGCGCAGCCCCCACGGCCGGATCGTGCCGCGGGAGGCCTGGTTGGCCTTGGTCGCGACGGCGATCAGCGCCGGCTCGGCGAGCGTCGTGGCGAAGCCGATGGCGGCGCCGAAGAGGTACACCCACCAGTACTCCCACCACGGCGGTGACGTCGGCGCCGCCGTCGTTCCGAAGACAAACTCTGGCGACGTCAGCTGGCGGGCCATGAGCTCCCCGACGGGGAACAGCGCGAGCTCGAGCCCTATCAGGAAGAACGCGAGCCCGACGACGACGAAGACCAGCCCGCCGACGAGCCGCCGGAAGTGCGGGATCGGCTGGCGCAGCACCAGGTACTGGAAACCGATGAGCAGGGCGCTCACCGCGAGCACGTCGCGGCCTGTGTCCAACAGCGCGTGGCTCAAGGCCTCGATCACGACGCCCCCAGCCCGAACCTGGCGATGCCGAGCAGCATGACGAAGATCATCGGCGTCAGCGACGCCAGGGCGATCATTCCGAAGCCGTCGAGCAGCGGGTCCCGACCCCGAATCGAGCTCGCGAGACCGACTCCGAGCGCGGTCACCAGCGGCACCGTCACCGTCGACGTCGTCACCCCGCCCGAGTCGAAGGCGATGCCGACGATGGAGTCGGGCGCGAAGAAGGTCAGCCCGACCACCACGACGTACCCGCCGATGATCAGAACCTGGATCGGCCACCCCTTGAGGATGCGGAACACGCCGATCAGGATCGCGACCCCGACCGACAGCGCCACGGTGAGGCGCAGCTGCAACGCGTAGGCCGCCATGGCGCCGTCATCGGCACCGATCAGCCCCCCCTTCGCCGCGACCTCCGCAGCCTCGCCGGCGACGGCGATGAGCGCCGGCTCGGCGACCGTGGTCGAGAAGCCGAGCAGGAAGCCGAAGACCAGCAGCCACGCCAGGCTGCCCTTGCTCGCGAAGGCGAAGGCCATGCTCTCACCGAGCGGGAACAGCCCCATCTCGAGCCCCCGGACGAAGAGCATCAGCCCGACCAGCACGAAGCCGACGCCGATCAGGGTCTCAGTCAGGTTCGGCAGCGGCTGGCGGAGGACCAGTGCCTGGAACGCGACGATGACCAGGATGATCGGCAGCAGGTCGCGCACCGCGTCCCACATCCGATGCAGCATTCCCCGCAGCGCGGGTCCGAGGGTGGCGAGCCTGGCGATCATCTGGGGGCGGCGCTCCTTTTCGTCAGCTCGTCGTCGGGTTTGCGATCGCTCCGTCTCCGCGAAGCGTAGCAGGACCTCCCGGCGTGCTGGAAGCGACGCCACGCCGCTCGCCGCGGATCACCGCATCGAGCGTGACTGGAGGATCGAACCCCGGCCTCAGAGCGCCGGAGGTTCGGGAGCCGGAAGGTCCGCCCAGGATCCCATGATGATGCCCGGTCGCCTGAACTGGGCAGGGGTGAGATCGACCACCCTCCGAAGCTCGACGTCGACCGTCGTGGGGTCGCCGCTCGAGCTCTCGATGACCGAGGCGTACGACCACATCAGGCAGCCGTCCGGCTCGACGACGGCGTGCGCGACATCGACCGCCGGCGGCACGATGTCGTTGAGCTGGCGCCAGGACGTCGCGCCGACCTCGACGGCGGGTCGGACGAGCAGCACTGCGCCGTCCCGGTCGTACAGCTCGACACGGCACGTACAGTCGCGGTCGCTCATGTTGACGAGCCCGACGTTGGTCCGGAATGCCGGACCTCCGCGCAGCCCCGTCAAGACGCCTCCGCCCATGAGGTCGATCGTCATCGTAGGGGTGTAGACCGGCAGCGCCTGCCCGAACGTTCCGGCCGGCATCCGGTTGACCGTGCGGCCGGCCACCGTGAGCGGGGCGCTCGACGAGACCTGGACCGAGCCCACCGAGGATCCGGGCGCCCCGAACAGCGTTCGAACGACATCGTCGCGGTGGATCGTCTCTCCGTCCGCAATCTCGAGTGTCGCGTCGGCACTGAGGTTGCCTTCGAAGTACCGGAGGCGGACCGCGGCCGCCGCACCGGAGCGGTTGGTGAGAGTCAGCGATGACCGCCAGACCGAGCCGTTGACGCCGACGGTGTGGGCCACTCCGACAACGCCGTATCGAAAGCTGCCACCGTCGTAGGTGCGCCCGGAGAACCGGACATCCCAGCCCGCCTGCTCGATCCGATCTCGCCCGGCCTCGAAGGCGAGGCTCACCGTCAGCTCCTCGCCCGCCCGGACGCCGCCGGAGTAGCCGCCGACGACCTCGCCGCTCGGGTACACACGCTCGACCGCGAAGACCGTACCGTCCGGGTCGGTGAGGACCACGGTGGCGGAGACACCCACCACGTCGTGACCGGAGACATTCCGCACGACGCGCGACGCCGTCACGATGCCGTACGGTGACTCTTCGATCTCCCAGTCCGTCGTCGCCTCGAGCACGGGATCGGCGATCTCGACATCCGCCGCGTGGCCCGAGGCCCGGATCATCACCGCGTCGACATCGTCCTCCGGCGCGAACATCGAGATCGTGAACGCCGCGACGGCGCCCGGCGCGAGGCCCTCCGCCGTACCAACCACCGGCTCGGGGGCCACCGCGTTACCGTAAAGCCGGCCGGTCGCGACCGCGACCAGCGCGCTATCGCTGTCGAACGCCGCAGCCTCGAGCCGGTCGAGCACGACCACCTCGTCGCTGTCGTTGCGGACCTGCCCGATGAGGGTGCGCAGACCGCCGATCTGGCCGCTCGACACCGTCTCGTCGAGCACCGTCAGCATGACCGGGTCGCCGACGTCCGTGACCTTCACGAAGGAGCCGATCGGTCCGCAATCAGCGCCCCTGACGGGCCACGAGTCAATCGCCGGACGGATCTCGCCGGCTCCGATCGCGGCGGCGATCCCGATGACAGTCACGAAGACCACGGCGGATGGAACGGCTCGCCTCGAATCACGAGAGAAACTCATCGCTCACCTCTTCTCTGTCTCAACGTTCATACGACAAATGAGCTTCAATGTTCGAGCGCGGCGGCGAGCTCGTTCGAGTCCATGCCGTGGACGACGTCGTCGTCGCTTTCCCGCGTCTTCGAGATCGCCTTTCGGATGTCGCGACGCCCCATCTCGATGGTGCGCTCGATGGTCGGCCAGTCCATGGTCCAACGGCCGGCCGGCAGCTCGCTGCCCGGCGTCACGACCACCAGGCGTTCCCGGCGCCGGTGATCGACGAGCGCCTGCGCGAGCTCGCCGATTCCGCTCGGTGAGCAGGCCGCGATCCACAGCTCGTCGTAGACGCTCTCCGGCACGATCTCGAGCGGCGTCCGGTTGACGAGCCCGCCGTCCATGTAGCGCTCGCCATCGATCTCGACCGCGGTCCGGCAGCCGTTGATCCACGGCACGTAGCCGGTGGCTCGGAGCATCCGGCCGAAGTGATCGCGGTCGCGGGCGGTCCGGTTGCCCATGACCTCGAGCTCGAACCGGGGCAGAGGAAAGCCCCGACCGACGATCCGGGCCACGGCGACCTTGACCTCGACCGACGACGTTCTGGCGGCTTCGACGTCCATGGTCGCGAGCGTGATGGTCCGGATCAGGTGGTCGACCGTCCGCCGGCGGCCGATACTGAGCGCCGGATGAAGCGCGACGCGGTAGGGATCGGCCTGCCGCCACGAGTCGACGAGCGCCGCCTCGTCGCCGGCTGCGAACCAGGCCGACGCGATGCCACCGGCCGACACGCCCGCCATGAGCTCGAAGTCGATGCCGGCCTCCTGCAGGGGCCCCATGAGGCCGGCGTACCAGGACCCCCGGTTGGCCCCGGTCGCCATGAACAGGGCCCGCCGGGTCATGACCGGCGGTGGACGTGGACCGCCGCAGCCTGGGCGGACGGCATGAGGATCATCTCCCGGACGTTGGCGTGGGGCGGCCGGGTCGCGCAGAACAGCACCGCGTCGGCGACGTCGTGTCCCGTGAGCGGCTCGAGCCCACGGTAGACCGCGTCGGCCCGCTCACTGTGGACGTGGAAGCGGACCACCGAGAACTCGGTCTCGACGAGCCCGGGATCGACCGAGCTGACCCGGACGCCGGTCCCGAGAACGTCGATGTTGAGGGCGCGGCCGATCGCGGTCACCGCGTGCTTCGATGCGCAGTAGACATTGCCGCCGGGGTAGGTCTCGTGGCCGGCGATGGATCCGATGTTGATGACGTGCCCGCGGCCGCGCTCGACCATGCCGGACAGCACGGCGCGGGTCACCCAGAGCAGCCCCTTGACGTTGGTGTCGAGCATCTCCTCCCAGTCGGCGACGTCGCCCGCCCACAGTTCGGACAGACCACGCGCGAGCCCGGCGTTGTTGACCAGGATGTCGATCGCCGCCCACGACGGCTCGAGCCCGTCGACGAAGCCGTCGACCGCCGCGCGATCCCGGACATCGAGGCCCGCGGTGAGCACCTCGGCGCCAGCGCGTTCGCGCAGATCCGTCGCGACCGCGTCGAGCCGTTCGGTGCGGCGAGCGACGAGGATCAGGCGGCAGCCGGCATCGGCGAAGCTGACCGCGCAGGCTCGACCGATGCCGCTCGACGCGCCGGTCACGAGCACGGTTCGTCCGGTCAAATCAACGGCCATGTCTCACCTCCAAAACAACGACCCCGGTGGGCACCGGGGTCATTGTACAAATCGCCGACGTCCGGGTCAGGCGGTGAGCTCGGCGCCCTCGTCTTCCGGCCCGACCCAGTCGGGCTGCCAGACACCGTCGTACATCGACCGGATGTACGGGTCGAAGAAGAACTCGGGCTCGCCGAACGCCGGCTGCAGATCGTCGAGCCAGGTCGCGGTCGAATCGAAGCGGGCGAAGAAAACGCGGTTGGTCCAATCGGGGTCGCGGCCCTGGATGATCTTGAGCACGAAGACGCGCTCGCCGTTGATCGTGGTGATGCCGTCGACCAGGACCTTGCCGGGGGTGGCCGACATCGACGGTCCGCGGGCGGTGCGCGCGAGACCCGACACTTGGCCGAGCGCCCGGCTGTAGATCCGCAGAGCGCGCGCCAGCGGCACCTCGAAGTAGTGCTTGGGACCGGTGTCCCGCTCGACGAACATGTAGTACGGCACAGCACCGAGACGAACCTGCTCGCGCCACATGGCGGCCCACGCGTCGCCGTCGTCGTTGACGTGTCGGATGAGCGGCGCCTGGCTCCGGATGACGGTGCCGGTGTCGATGATCCGGCGCATGGCGAGGCGCACCTCTCGCGTCGCCAGCTCGCGCGGGTGCGAGAAGTGCGCCATCAGAGCGATCTGCTTGCCCTTCGCGCGCACCTGTTCGAACACGCGCAGGATGTCGTCGGCGTCGCGGTCGGTCGTGAAGCGGTACGGCCAGTACGCGAGCGACTTGGTGCCGATGCGGATCGATCGGATGTGCTCGAGCTCGGGCGCCAGAAACGGCTCGATGTTCTTGCGGAGCACCGAGCTCGACATGATCATCGGGTCGCCACCGGTGAACAGGACGTCCGACACCTCGGTGTGGTCGACCAGGTATCGGGCGAGCGACTCGGCCTCGTGGCTGGCGAACCTGAGCTTGTCGGCACCGACGAACTGGGCCCACCTGAAACAGTAGGTGCAGTAGGCGTGACAGGTCTGGCCGCGCGCCGGGAAGTACAGCACTGTCTCGCGGTACTTGTGCTGGCAACCCGACAGCGGCTCGCCGTCGACCACCGGGACATTGAGCTCGACCTGTC
>JASFPU010000137.1:0-7454 GCA_050115855.1 Holophagae bacterium | reverse complement strand
GTTCATCCCATCGTCGCAGCGGAGCAACCGCGGACGCGCAGATTACGCAGATCAGTCCATCGCACCGTCGCAAACACCAAGGCACGAAGGCACCAAAACGCGAATGTGAGCTGGGTCATGCTCTCAGCCCGGTGGTCGCGGTCGATCCCGATCCCGATCCCGTTCCCGATCGTGTTTACGACGTCTGCGACGATGCGACGAACGAGATGGTGCGATGAGATCCGCGTTCCAACTGCGTGATCTGCGGTTTCTCATGCGATGCCTGTGCGGCTTCGCGCCTTCGCGGTTGTGACGATGTGCGATCCGCTCACCCTCCGCAGGCTGCTTCGACCTCGGCGACGGTCTTCGGGATGCCGGGCCCGAGCACGCGGCAGCCGTCGTCGGTGATCAGCACGTCGTCCTCGATCCGGATGCCGCCGAAGCCGCGGTACGCCTCGACCTTGTCGTAGTCGATGAACTCGGCGTGCCGGCCCTCCGAGCGCCACTGGTCGATGAGCGCCGGGATGAAGTAGATGCCGGGCTCGACGGTGATCACGAAGCCCGGCTCGAGCCGGCGGGTCATGCGCAGGAAGCTGAGTCCGAACTGGCTCGACCGCGCCTCGCCCTCCGGGTAGCCGACGATATCGCCGAGATCCTCCATGTCGTGGACGTCGAGGCCGAGCATGTGACCGATCCCGTGCGGAAAGAACAGCGCGTGGGCGCCGGCCTGCACCGCGTCGTCCGGGTCGCCCTTCATGAGCCCGAGGGCGGTCAGCCCGCCGGCGATGGTCCGCGCCGCGAGTCGGTGCATCTCCTTGTTGTCGTGGTCGGGCGATGCCGCGTGGATCACCGCCATCTGCGACGCGAGCACGATCTCGTAGATGGCCCGCTGCCGGTCGCTGAACCTGCCCGACACCGGGAACGTCCGGGTGATGTCCGATGCGTACCAGCGGGGCGACTCGGCGCCGGAGTCCATCAGCATCAGGTCGCCGTCGGTGAGGAGGTTCGAGTAGCTGTGGTTGTGCAGCACCTCGCCGTGCACGGTGACGATGGGAGGGAAGGCCTGCTGTCGACCGCGCTCGAGAGCCTTCGCCTGCATCAGACCGGCGATCTCGTACTCGTGCCGGCCGGGTCGGGCCTCGGTCATGGCCGCCGCGTACATCTCGGCGGTGACCGCCAGCGCGTCCTCGATCTCGGCGATCTCGTCGTCGGTCTTGATCAGCCGCTGGTTGCAGACCGCTCGGACGAGCTCGGCCGACACGCCGTTGCCGACCTGCGCCGGGTTGGCGTCGAGCAGGTCCGCGAGCTGGAAGCTCCGGTCCGATCGGTAGGGCGGCAGGTAGTGGATCCGCACACCGCTGCCGGCGAGGCGTCTGAGCGTCTCACCGAGCCGAGCGATGTCGTCGCCGTCGTCGAACCCTGCGGCAGCCGCGTGGTCACCGACGTGCGGCCGCGGTCCGTGCCAGACCAGATCGTCGGGGTCGTACGGCCGTCCGAACAGCACGTCCCGACCGTCGGGCTCGACGACCATCGCCATGCCGGACTCGCTGACTCCCCCGTAGTACAGGAAGTGTGAGTCCTGCCGGAACGGGTAGGGGTTGTCCGGGTAGTTCATCGGTGCGTCGTGGTTTCCGAGGATCAGGATCGCGCCGCCATGGACGGTGGCCCGGAGCTGCTCGCGCCGCGCGCGGTAGGTTTCGGCGTTCATTCGTGCCTCCTCATCGGTCCGGGCATTATGTCAAAGACGCGGTCCAGATCCCGGCTCTCGACGTCCTCGATCTCCGCGCGCTCAATCGCCGCCGGCGGGCGTGCCGCTCTTGACATTGTGCCGAGCGCACTCCGGTTCTGATAGCGATGCTCACAATGTCAAGGGGGGCAACCGCCGAGCCCGAGCGCTGAACCACGAGCAGACATTCCGGTCGGTTGGAAGGCCGCCGGTGCCCGATCAGCGCGGCCGCAGCTTTCCCGGTTTCGTTCGAGCGCCGCGCTGATCGGGCGACGCTGGCTCGACGCCGCCGCCCGGCGGTGGCGAGCCAGAAGGCCGATGTCGGAGACCGGAAGACACCCCAAGCTGAGAACGAAGAACTATCCCTCCGCGGCGGCCTCGAGCTCGTCGAGCTTGTCGGGGTTCTCGGTGGCGATCTCGATCAGCGCCTTGGGAATACTGCTCTGCTCGCACATCGTGGCGATCTCGGCCGGGTCGTCCGAGAACTCCATGATCTCGCGGATGTCCTCGATGTAGCCGAGCATGTCGTCGGACGAGATGTCTTCGAGCTTGGGTCCCTCGGCAGCCGCTTTCTTGGCGGCCTCGGCCTCGGCGGCGAGCCGCGCCTTCTCTGCCAGCTCCTTCTCCATCTCGTGCCTGGCCGTGTCGATCGTGTCCTGACCGAGCTCCGCGATCGACAGGATCGACTCGTCGGCGACGTCCTTGTTGATCAGGTGTTTGGCCTTCGACACGTCGTCCTGACCCTCGACCTCCTTGAGCAGACCCTGGACCCGCTTGATCTCGGCGATCTCGGCGGCGATCGCCGCCTTGACCGCGTCGATCTTCGCCTGATCGATGTCGAGCCGCTGCATGATCGTGGACTCCGCGACGTTGTTCTCGATCAGGTAGCGGATGCCCTTGTCGCCGCCGATCTCGTTCGCCCTGGCAACCAGTAGGTCGAGCCGGATCCCGTTGATGGTCGCCCGGAGGTCGGCGCGCCGATCCATGTCGAGCACGTCCGGAAAGTCGGCGCCGACCTGGTGAGCGAACGCGATCGTCGCCTGGATGGGATTGGTCACATCGTCGAGGGTGAGCGCGTCGGCGGCAGCCCGAAAGTCGTCCATGAGCGGTCGCCCGACCTTGGCGCGTGTGTCGACCGCACGCCGGAGCATCATGAAATTCGCCGCGTGGTGCGTCACGTTGTACCCCTGGTCGTCGAGCGCGCGTGCGATCTTCTGGACCGTGCCCTCCGTCGCGCTGCCCGAAAAATCGGCCGAGTCGAGCTCGGCGATCTTGCTCTCGATGGCGAGCCAGAGTGGTTGGTTGGTTGCTGCTGCGCTGGTCATCGCGTCTCCTCCTTGGATGGGTCGATGCCGGTTCCGATCTCGGCCGGCGTCATCGGCTCCGAAGAATACCTCAGAATCGAAAAACGGGATGAGGCGGCGTCTCAGTACCTCCTGGTCAGCCGGAGCGCGTTGGGTTGGCGCGTGACGTGGAAGAGCGCGTCGAACACCGGCCGGTAGCGGCTCGCCGACGCCGGGTCCCCGTTGACGGTCTCGAGGTCGATCCGCCTGGCAGGTCGCTCGCGCCGCGTCAGCTGTGTGACGAGAAACTCGAGATAGTCGGGCAGCCGATCGTGATCCGGCTCGACCCGCACGTCGAGCTCGGCACCGCGCCGTTGGCTGATGACCACGAGCCGCCGGCCGTGGAAGACGAGGTGGTTGCCCGGCACGCGGCGCGGCAGCGGCCAGTCCGGAACGTCGAGGCCGAGCGAGCAGGGCGACGCCGGATCGACCGCGTTGATCCACCAGACGCGCTCGTCGTCGAGACCGTCGCGGATCCGGCGCACGGTGTCGTGACCGGCGAACTGCAACCCCGGAACACCATCGACGAAGTGGCCGGCGACGACCTCGCCACCGAGTTCGAGCAGACGCAGCGCGCGGAACACCGATCCCCAGCGCAGCCCGGGCAGCTCCCGATCGAGCAGGCTCCGGAACACGATGCCGTACCGGTCGAGGACGAAACGGGCCCGTTCCCGGTCGTCCTCGTCGCGGGCCATCGCGTCGGGCTCGACGTCGGGTCGTGGCAGTGCGAACCACGAGCATGCGAACGGCCGTTCGCGGCGCCAGCGGTCGAAACGCCCACGGCGTGAGCCGCGGCGACGCGTTGCGGGAGGCGACGGAGCCGTCGCCGCGAACCGGGATGCGATGCCCAGGCGGAGCGGCGCGAACGAGTCGGCGGTGACCCGACCCCGCCAGGCGAGGCCCCACAGGCGGTCGGTCGCGGCGGTGGAATCGAGGTCGCCGGTCCGGACCAGCTCGTCCAGCCTGAAGCGGCCGCCCGGGTGGGGAAAGACCTCGGCGACGTCGTCGTCGTCCGACGGCTGCTCGTCCGATGACTGGAGCAGGTCGAGCTCGCCGTCGAGCGCGAAGAACAGCCGCTTCTCCCCGGCGCCGACCCAGCGCAGGTCGCTCTCGGTGAGGAGCGCGTCGAGCCAGCCCGGGATGAATGGATCCAGCCGGGCGGGGAAGATCTCGGTCTCCCAGAGCTCGGCGGGCAGTGGCAGACCGAAGAGCCGCTCGACCGCGAGCTGGAGATCCTCGGGTGCGGCGTCGTGGGCACCGAGGTTCTGGTGCTCCGCGAGCAGTAGGGGCAGCGCGCGGGCGGGAACCGGTTCGAGGCTCGGTCGTGACTCGGCGCGTTGCATCCGCAGCAGCCGTTCGAGGTTGACGCGGTCGCACGCCATGATCTCGGCGACGCCGTCGATCAGCTCGTCGACGACGACCGTCTGGGCCGAGACGAGCTCGTTCAGCACGCGGTCGAGCTCGTCCTCGGTGAGGCCGAGCACGTGGCGGATCCACGCCGGCTTGACCGGGCCGTAGAAGCGGAGCCACTCGGCGGTCACCTCCTGGAGCGGATCGACGCCGTCGGCCGGCGCCGGCGGCTCCAACGTTCGCCACGCCTCGACCGCTTCATCGGGCGGACCGCCATCCTCGACCGAACGCAGGTCTCTGTCGGTGATCGACCGCCCGAGCGCGAGCTCGAGCCGCGGCAGCGTCTCGATCGCGACCACCAGGGCCGCTCCGACGGCCTGCGCAGGCTCGACGATCACGGCACGGCTGCCGATTGCGGTGCGGATCTCCGGCTCGTCGGTGCCGTGGTCGCGGACCATCGCGTCGAGCAGAGTCCGCCACTCGTCGGCCGGGATCGCGAGCCGCTCCTTGAGCCACTCGAGCAGCTCCGGGGCGTCGCGCGGCGACCAGTCGGCCGCGGTCCGGTGCAGGCGGCCACGAAGGTCGTCGGCGAGTGCCGGATCGATGCGTGGCCGCAGGTGCGACGCCAGCGCCATCTCGCGCACCAGATCGGGTCGGGTCTGGACCGCCGCCGTCGGCACGTCGTCTTCGTACATCAGCTCGTTGGTCTGCTTCCAGGCCGCCTGAGCGGTGAATGGGGATGGTGTCTCAGTGCGGACGTGAACCACCGAGACCCGGCCGTCGGCGATCTCGTCGAGCCGGGCCCGCAGCACCTCGAGCTCGAACTCGTCCTGCAGGCAGCACCGCCACGCCTCGAGTACGAGCGGGAAATCGCCGCAGTGGCGAACGGCTTCGAGCAGCTCCTTGGCCCGTTGGCGATGGACCCAGAGCGGCACGCGCCGGCCGGGGCCGGCGCGCGGCAGCAGCAGCGCCCGACCGGCCGCTTCGCGGAACCGCGCGCCGAAGAAGCCGGTGCGTTCGACCGACCGCCGGAGCAGGTCGTCGAGCTCGGGCGACCGGACCAACGCGAACGGGTCGTCGACCTCGACCGTCGCCGGGGAGACGACGACGACGCAGTCCGCGGCGTGGACGACCTCGGGCCGCATCCCGTACCGCTCGTACCACGCTGCGGCGAGCGCCGCCGCGAACGGGCGGTTGACACGGCCGCCCCACATCGTGTGGAGCACCATCTGTCGGTGGCTGCCGCGCCCGGCCGGCGGCGCGGTGTGCTCGACGATCAGGCGGTGGCGGTGGGGCAGACCGCCGGTCGCCTCGTGCTGCTCGCGAAGGTGGCGAACGAGCGCCTCGGCGGCAGTCCGGTCGAGCGCATGGCTGCGCTCGAGCTCGCGAGCGAGGCCCGCCTCGTCGAGCCGGTCGTCGAGCTGCTCGAGCAGCGACGCCATCCGGTCGGAGACGAAGGACGAGCGGTCGAGCTCCTCGGCGCGCCAGAACGGCGCCATCGCCGACCGCGCCTGGGCCGGCGCAACGAAGACGTCGTTGTGCGTGATCTTCTGAACCCTCCAGGTCTGCACCCCCAGGGTGAAGGCGTCGCCGACCGAGCGCTCCCAGACGAACTCCTCGTCGAGCTCGCCGAGCAGCGCGCCGCTGCCTTCGATCCGCAGCTGGTAGTAGCCGCGGTCCGGGATCGTGCCGCCGGACAGGTAGAGCAACCGTTCGACGCCGGGCCGTGCCCGGAGCGAGCCGTCGACCGCGTCGATGCCGATCATCGGGCGGAGCGCACGGATCCGGCTGCTGGCGTACCGGCCGGCGAGCATCTGGAGCACGAGATCGAAGTGGTGGCGCGGCAGGTGGCGGTAGGGATCCGCGGTTCGAATGGCGTCGAACAGCTGGTCGGCGGTCCAGTCGTCGGCGACTACCATCGACAGCAGCACCTGGGCGAGCACGTCGAGCGCACCGGAGACCGGCTCGACCGGCTCGATCTCGCCGTCGAGGACGCAGCGTGCGACGACCGCCGCCTCGAGCAGATCGCGGCCGAGCAGCGGCATCAAACGACCGCGGCTGGTTTCGCCGACCGCGTGACCCGCGCGGCCGAGCCGCTGCAGGGTCGAGGTGACCGACGGCGGCGTCTGGACCATGATGACCTCGTCGATGGCGCCGACGTCGATGCCGAGCTCGAGCGAGCTGGTGGCGACGATCGCCTTGAGCTCGCCGTTCTTGAGCCGCTGCTCGACCACCGTCCGGATCTCGCGGGACAGCGCCCCGTGGTGCGAGTAGGCGAGCTTGTCGGGCGCCGCCTCGTTGATGAAGCGGGTGATCTTCTCGACCGACCGTCGGGCGTTGCCGAAGATCAGCGTCGAGGTGTTGCCGGCGATCGATCGCTGCAGCTGACGGCCGAACGACGCCCAGAACGCGTCCGGCTCGCGGCGCTCGGTGTCGGTCTCCTCGGTTGGCAGTGCGACCTGGAGCTCGACCTGCTTGTCGCTCCCGCTGGCGACGATCGCGACCGGCCTCGGCCGGTATCTGGGCTCGGAACCGTCGTCGGCGAGGCGGTGGCCGCCGATCCAGACTGCCATCCGCTCGAGTGGCCGAACCGTAGCCGACAGTGCGATCCGCTGGATCTCGCCGCTCAGCATGGCGAGCCGCTCGACCGCGGTCATCAGGTGGATGCCGCGTTTGCCGGCCGCGACCGCGTGCACCTCGTCGAGAATGACGCACCGTAATCCCATCAGCAGGCGGCGGCCGCTCTTCGAGGTCAGCAGGATGTTGAGGCTCTCGGGCGTCGTGACCAGGATCTCGGGCGGCGAGCGCTGCATCCGACGTCGGGCGTCCTGCGGCGTGTCGCCGGTCCGGCTCTCGACGCGGACAGCCGCCGGCGCGCCGTCACGGGAGAATCGAACGCCGAGCTCGGCGAGCGGCTCGGTGAGGTTGCGCTGAATGTCGTTGCCCAGCGCCTTGAGCGGCGAGACGTAGAGTACCCGCGTGGCACCCCCGTCCCAGGCTTCGGACAGCAGCCGGTCAAGCGCCCACAGGAAGGCCGCAAAGGTCTTGCCGCTTCC
>JASFPU010000136.1:0-7459 GCA_050115855.1 Holophagae bacterium | reverse complement strand
GTTGCCGTTGCCGTTGCCGTTGCCGTTGCCGTTGCCGCTGCCGTTGCCGTTGCCGCTGATTGCTGACGGCTGACAGCTGACCGCTCCATGGAATCCTGGCACGCAGGTTGCAATTTGTTCTGGCGACAGGGAGGTTCGATATGAAAAGGCTCGCGTCGGCAGCACTGATCCTCGCAGTGGGGGTGCCCATGGTGGCCTCCGCAGAGGACGATCTGACCTCGCTGAGTTACATCTCCTACCTCGAGCGCTACGCCACGGTCCAGCCGGCCACGAGCGACGACACCATCGAGGCGGTGATCAACATGCCGTTGATGATCGGCGACCGGATCGACACGGCGCGCGAGACGCGGATGGAGACGGTCCTGGCCGACGGCAGCGTTCTCTGGCTCGATGAGTACACCACGATCAGTCTCGACGCGGTTGCCTTCAGCCGCGACGTCGGTGGCGACCGCACCGTCATCTACCTGGTCGACGGCAGCGTGATGATCCAGGTTCCAGAGCACGTGCTCGGCACCGAGCCGATGCGGATCGACAGCTCCGGCGCCACCATCCACCTCGACCAGGCGGGCACCTACAGGATCGAGGTGCTGCGCTCCGGCGGCCTGCGGGTCGAGGTCTGGGATGGCCTCGCCGAGGCGCTGACCACGGCCGGTGGGGTGCTGATCCAGCCGTCGACGGCGGCCGAGGTGCGCGGCGGCCAGGTCACCGGTGTCGAGCCGAACCTGACCTGGGGCGACGACTTCGCCCGGTGGGTCGAGCAGCGCCGGACCGGATACGACAGTGAAAGCTCCCGCTTCGTCGACGAGCGGTACGCCCGCGAGGCCGCCGTCCTCGACGGCTACGGCACATGGGTCTATGTCGACGCGACGCAGAGTTGGGCGTGGCAGCCGTCGGTCAGCGGCGACTGGCGCCCCTACACCGCGGGGCGCTGGTACTGGACACCGACCGGCTGGTCCTGGATCTCGTACGAGCCGTGGGGCTGGCTGCCCTACCACTACGGCTCCTGGTACTTCGCCGCCGGCTTCGGCTGGGTCTGGGGTTGGGGTTCCGTGTGGAGCCCTGCCTGGGTCAGCTGGGCGTGGTGGCCGGGCTATATCGGCTGGGTCCCGTGGGGCTACTACAACACCTGGTGCTGGGGCCGATACCCCGGCTGGGGTTGGGGTTACCACCCGCCCGGTCACCCGCACCCACCCGGCTCGGGCCAGCCGCGGCCACCGCGCGGCGACGTGGTGCCGCCGCGCGACGGCGTCAACCCGGGCGGTGAGAATCGCCGACAGACACCGGACCCGCGCGTCCGTGCGACGGGCGACAGCGGGGCCGGTACGCGTCGGGTGACACCCGGCGAAAGCGGCAGTGCGCGGGCCACGTCGAGCGGACGGACCGGCGCCGACCTCACCGGCCGGGTTCGTGTCGCCGACATCGACCGCACCGGTTGGAACGTGGTCGCCGTCGACGATTTCGACAGCCAGCACCTGTCGCGCGTCGTCCGCTCTGGCGCCCGCGCGATGCCCGACGACGCGACCACCACCGGCGTCGTGGTCACCGGACCGCTGACCACCCGGTCGCCGTCGGTGGCGCGGCCGTCGAACGAGCTGACACGGTCCTTCTCAGGGGTCTACTCCCGGACCGATCGCGACATCACCCGGGTCATGGCGCGCGACTCCAGTCTTCGGGGTGAGGACCTCGCGCGGCTCGTCGAGCCGACCTCGCTGTCGGATCTCGGCCGCCGGTCGGCCCAGTCGATCGTCGCCCGCCGCAGTCCCGAGCGGGGCGCCGCGGGCACCCGCTCCGCCGGCGACGCGCCGTCGGCGGTGGATCCCGCCGTCGGTCGGCGCAGCCCCGAGCTGAGCGCCGCGGGCACCGCGTTCGGCGCACCGTCGGAGCAGCGCACGGTCGTGCGCCGCAGCTCAGAACCGAACATCTATCGACCCGGTCGAGTGCCGGCGACGACCAGCGGTGGGGCACGCGCCCCGATCGACCCCGGCACCAACCCGTTGGTGCGCAGTGGTGCGCGGTCGCCGTCGGGCACGCTCGGCTCGAGCGGCCGCACCCTGCCGACCACCCGGAGCACGTCCACTCTCCCACGGACTCGGAGCTGGTCATCGCTGCCGAGCTCCGGATCCTCTTCATCCCCCCTCGTGCGACAGCCGGTCTCCCCTCGCGTCGGAAGTGGTCGCTCGGGCTCCTCGGTGAGCTCGTCGCGACCGGTCATCGTCCCCCGCACCTCTCCGATGCGTCCGAGCCGGACCATGGGAACGAGCTCGCCGTACCGGCGCTCCCCCTCCTCCATCCGGAGCGCCCCGTCGTCGGGCAGGTCCTCGTCGTCGGTCCGATCGCCGTCCCGGTCTTCGGCCGGGTCGTCCAGCGTTCGTTCGTCGGGCTCGAGCCGACCGAGCGTCAGCTCGTCGAGCTCGTCACGCTCCTCGACGTCGTCGGGCACCACGCGATCGCGTCGGAAGTGACCTGGACCACCGTTCCCACGGTGTCGCAACGGCCGCGCGAGCGGCCGTTTTCTTTTAGGGGCATGAGGCCTTGAGAGCATGAGGACGTGAGGGTCGGAAGGACGGACACCCTTTCGAACCGGGATAAGATGAAGCGGATGAACGAGCAGCAGATCGATGAGTTGGTGGCGGCGGCGGAGAACGCGCGGGCGAATGCCTATGCCCCGTACTCGGGGTTTGCAGTCGGGGCCGCGGTGATGACCGACGACGGCCGCGTGTTCGTCGGCTGCAATGTCGAGAACGCGTCGTACGGACTCGGGGTGTGCGCCGAACGACACGCCGTCGGCGCGGCGGTGGCGGCCGGCTGCCGGACCTTCGTCGGTCTCGCCGTGGTGACGGCGGCGAGCCCGCCCGCGGCGCCCTGCGGCGCCTGTCGGCAAGTTCTGGCGGAGTTCGGCGACTTTCCGGTGGTCCTGGCCAACTCCGACAACGTCCGAAAGACCACCTCGGTGGGTCGTCTCCTGCCGTCGGCGTTCGATCGCGACACGCTCGACCGGGCCCGCGAGGCGGTGCGCCGCGGCGGGTCTTGACACGCGCCGGACGGTGGTCTCATATTTGAGGTGTCCCCAGGGACCGCGGGTGTTCAACGGACCACACAGCCGCGATACCCACTGAAAAGGTCCGGGCGGGCACACCCGCCACAGCGAAATCCCCCGCAGCCGGGGGATTTCGTATTGCAATTCTGGGGAGCGTACGCCGCACGCTCCCCAGAATTGCCGATGGTAGATTGAGTCCATGACCACGAAGCACGAGTACGCAGCCGCGCGCCGGGCCGAACGGCGGGCCCGGAGACTCGCCGAGTACCGCCGGGGGCTGCGGCCGTTCGCCGTCGCGGCGTGGGAGATCTCCAAGGAGCACAACGTCGGCACGCTGGTACGCACGGCGCACGCGGCTGCGGCCTCGGAGGTCATCCTGATCGGCGAGAAGGAGTGGAATGTCGAGGCGGCGCGGACCGCGCAGAACTACACCGAGATCGTCCGGCTGCCGGCCGAACCCGACGCGCTGCTCCGGCGCGTCGTCGACCACGGCTACGACCTGGTCGCAGTCGAGCTCGCCGCGGGTTCGACCAACCTGTTCGACGCGGTCTACCCCGAGCGGCCGTGCTTCCTGCTCGGCGCCGAGCTCGGCGGACTGCCGCAGAGCCTGCTCGACGCCGCGCGGCTGATCGTCCAGATTCCACAGTGGGGCCTGGTGCCGTGCCTCAACCTGGCGGTGGCGGGCTCCATCGTGATCTACGACTTCCTCGGCAAACGGCACCTCGGCGGTCATCTCGACCGGCCGGACGGGGGTCTGGTTGCACCCGGGGAAACCGAGACGGTGGTCGGGAACCGGACGGCGTCCGGAACCTCGGCCGGTGAGCGCGGTCACACCCGAGGAGAGCCGAAGGCTGAACAGTAGACCTGGTCGCAGAACCGGGCTACAGTGAGGCGACCAAGGAGGCATTCATGCACATCGCAACGCGCTATTCGACGGCTGCAATGGTGCTCGTCCTGGCGCTCGGATTGGTGGCGTGCTCGAGTGGTCCGAAGGCCCAGGCGCCGCCTCCCGAGCCGACGCCGACGCCGGTGCCGGATCAGGGGATCGTCGAGGAGCAGGTCCAGGAGCCGGTGACCGAGACCCTGTCCACCGAGGAGGTGACCTCGGAGCTGCCCGAAGACCTGGCCATCCTCAATGCCCGTGGGTACCTCGAGGACGTGTTCTTCGACACCGACCGCTACGATCTCACGCCGGAGGCGCGCGGGACGCTGGCCAAGAACGCCAGCTGGATGCTCGAGTATCCGTCGGTACTGGTCCTGGTCGAGGGCCACTGCGACGAGCGCAACACCCGTGAGTACAACCTTGCGTTGGGCGAGCGCCGCGCCAACGCGGTGCGTGACTATCTGATGTCGCTCGGCGTGTCCGGCGATCGCATCCGCACGATCTCGTACGGTGAGGAGCGGCCGTTCGCGCTCGGCCACACCGAGGACGCGTGGCGGCTCAACCGACGCGCCCACTTCGTGATCACCGCGCGATGAGCGACGGGGAGGCCAGCATGCGTGTGCGTCAGCTGACAGTCGCGGCCGCGGTGCTCGTGCTCGCCGCCTGCTCCACGGGCTCGGAGGACATGGCACTGCTGCACCGTGAGATCACCGACATCCAACGCGAGGTCGGCCAGCTCCGGGCCGACAGCCTGGACAAGCGCGACCTGCAGGCCATGGAGGGCCGGCTTCAGGAGATGAGCTCGCAGTCGTTGCGCTCCAACGCCGACCTCACGACCGAGGTCCGACGACTGCAGGAGCAGATCGAAGCGCTCCAGGCGAGCCTCGACCTGACGACCCGGCAGCTGCAGAACATCTCCCAGGAGCTGGCCGCGTCCCGCACCGACCTCGGGACCGGTGTGGTGCTGCCGCCGGTGACGGCCGGTGAGCCGTCGACCGACGAGGGTGGTGAGGCGGCCGCCGCCGCCGGCGCCGCGGTGGCAGCGGGCGGTGGCGGGTCGACCCCCGAGGAGCTCTACCGCTCGGCCTACGAGGACTACATGCGGGGCAACTACGACCTCGCCGAGCAGGGCTTCCGCGACTACATCACCCGGTACCCGAGCACCGAGCTGACCGACAATGCGCTGTACTGGATCGGCGAGTGCCTCGACGCCGAGGACAAGTCCCAGCAGGCGCTCGACGTCTTCAGTCAGGTTCTCGACGACTACCCGACGTCGGACAAGGCCGCGGCCGCACAGCTCAAGAAGGGTCTGCTCTACCTCAAGATGGACGACCAGGCGCAGGGTGTCGTCCATCTCCAGTACGTGGTCTACGAGTACCCGGGGACCCGCGAGGCGGATCTCGCCCGTGAGCGGCTCAAGTCGCTCGGCATGACGATTCGATAATCGGCCTGCAGCGCGGGACGAGCAACCGATTTCCGGCAGCACCGGCGGCTTCGATTCGAAGCCGCCGGTGCTGCCGGAATCTGTACTGGCGCAAAAGGCGATCTTCCGCTAATATATGCGACCCGATGCCGCATCAAGCGGCTTCGAAGCTGGGAGTGTGTGAAATGACGATCAAGGGAACCAAGAAGCAGGCGCGCAAGCGCCACCGCCAGTCCCTCGAGCGCCGCATGCGCAACCGTTCCGTGCGTTCGCGGGTCCGGCGCCAGATGCGCCTGATGCGCAGTGCGATCGCCGACGGTGACGCGGACAAGGTCAAGGAGCTCCTGCCGGAGACCTTCTCGGTGATCGACGTCGGCTGGCGCAAGGGTGTGCTGCACCGCAACTCGGCGTCGCGCTACAAGTCGCGCATCGCCAAGCAGGCCCAGGCGGTGATCGACGGCAAGGAAGCCTGAGATGGCTGCCGCTCTGCTCACCACCTCGGTCCCCGGAGGGCAGCTGGTGAGCCGCGGCAAGGTCCGGGACATCTACGCCCACGACGACACGTTGATCCTGGTTGCCACCGACCGCATCAGCGCCTACGACTGTGTCTTGTCGCCGGGCATTCCCGGCCGCGGCGTCATCCTGACGCGGCTGTCCTCGTTCTGGTTCGACCACTTTTTCGATCTGGTTCCGAACCACCTGCTGGCGACCGAGCTGGTCGACTTTCCCGAGCCCTACCGGAACCACGCCGAGCTCGCCGGCCGCAGCGTGCTGGTGCGGCGGCTCGAGCCGATTCCGGTCGAGTGCGTCGCGCGCGGCTACATCACCGGTTCGGGCTGGAAGGAGTACGGTGAGTCCGGCGAGGTGTGCGGTATTCCGCTGCCGAGCGGCCTGGTGGAGTCCGACCGGCTGCCGGAGCCGATCTTCACGCCCGCCACGAAGGCCACCGAGGGCCACGACGAGAACATCAGCTTCGACCGCATGGTCGGCATCATCGGCCCGGAGCTCGCCGAGACGCTGCGTCATCTCACCCTCGAGCTGTACCGGCGGGCCGCGGAGTACGCGCTCGAGCGCGGCATCATCATCGCCGACACCAAGTTCGAGTTCGGTCTGTCCGAGGACGGCGCCGTGGTCTGGATGGACGAGGCGCTGACCCCCGACTCGTCGCGCTTCTGGCCCGCCGACAGCTACCGGCCGGGCGGCGCGCAGCCGTCGTTCGACAAGCAGTTCGTCCGGGACTGGCTGGTCGACAGCGGGTGGAACAAGGAGCCGCCGGCGCCGGCCCTCCCCGACGCAGTCGTCCAGGGCACCCTCGACCGCTACGCCGAGGCGTACCGCCTGCTGACCGGCACCGAGATCGACCTCGGAGACACCACCGCCTGACATTCCAGTTCGCGCACCGGAGGAGTATCGATGAGCACGACGTTCGCAACCGACGCGATCCGCAACGTGGCCGTCGCCGGCCACTCCGACACCGGCAAGACATCTCTGGTCGCCGCCATGCTGTTCAACGGCGGCGCGGTCAACCGGCTGCTCAAGGTCGACGACGGCAACACCGTCACCGACTTCGACGAGGACGAGCACGAGCGCAAGATCACGATCAACACCGCCGTCGCGCACGTCGAGCACCGCAAGACCAAGATCAATCTCATCGACACGCCGGGCTACTCGATCTACACGACCGACGCGCTGCAGGGCCTGCGGGTGGCGGACGCCACGCTGCTGCTGGTGTCGGCGGTGTCGGGCGTCGAGGTCCAGACCGACAAGATGTGGAAGGCGGCCGAGGCCAACGAGCTGCCGGTTCTGCTCGGCGTCAACCTGATGGACCGCGACCGCGCATCGTTCGCCCGCACCGTCGAGGCGTTGCAGAAGAAGTATGGCCGCGAGGTCACGCCGGTGCAGCTGCCGATCGGCGAGGAGGGCTCGTTCGAGGGCGTCGTCGACCTGATCTCGGGCAAGGCCTACACCTGGCCGCACGACGACAGCGGCGCGGCGACCGAGACCGACGTCCCGGCCGACCTCGCCGACGAGGTCGCGTCGGCCCGCGAGGCGTTGATGGAGATGGTCGCCGAGCAGGACGAGGAGCTCATGGAGGCGTACCTCGAGGCCGGCGAGC
>JASFPU010000135.1:0-7460 GCA_050115855.1 Holophagae bacterium | reverse complement strand
CCCGACGAGCAGAAGCGGTCGATGCGCAGGTCCTTCTCGTCGACCTCGATCTCGATCTCCTCGGCCTCCGGCATCACGGCCACGGTGGCCGCCGACGTGTGAATGCGGCCCGACGACTCGGTCGCCGGCACGCGCTGCACACGGTGGACGCCGGACTCGTACTTCAGCCGCGAGAAGGCGCCCCGGCCCTCGATCATGGCAACCGCCTCCTTGATGCCGCCGAGGCCGGTTTCAGACGACTCGGTGACCGACATCCGCCAGCCGCGCTCCTCGGCGTAGCGGCCGTACATCCGGAGCAGCTCGGCGGCGAACAGCGCGGCCTCGTCGCCGCCGGTGCCGGCGCGGATCTCCAAAATGACGTTGCGCTGGTCGTTGGGGTCGGCGGGCAGCAGCAGCACCTTGAGGCGCTCCTCGAGGACGTCGCGACGCTCCTCGAGCTCGGAGACCTCGGCCTCGGCCAGCTCCCTCATCTCGGCATCGTCGGTCTCGGCGAGCACCTCGCGCGCGCCGTCGAGCTCGGTCGACACGGTCTTGTAGTCGTTGTAGACCTCGACCACGCCGGCGATCTCGGCGAGCTTGATGGCGATGTCGCGCGAGCGCGCCGGGTCGACCGCGACCTCGGGGTCGGCCTGGAGCGCCTGCAGCTCGGCGTGGCGTGCCGCGATCTCGTCCAGTCGTTCGAGCATGTCGACCTCCACAGCCCCGGTAACGCAAAAGAAAACCGCGCGGCATCGGATCCGCGCGGAGCCTGCATGGCCGCCCGAGGCGGCCGGGAGTCGCTACTTCTTGCCGTAACGGCGCTCGAACTTCTCGACCATTCCGGCGGTGTCGATGAGCTTCTGCTTGCCGGTGTAGAACGGGTGGCAGACGTTGCAGATCTCGAGCCGCAGCTCGTCCTTGGTGGAGCGGGTCGTGAAGGTGTTGCCGCAGGCGCAACGGACCTCGACCTCGTGGTAGTCGGGATGGATTCCTTCTTTCATGACAAACCTCCGCCCGGCGGCTTGGTACGCCGGAGCCACGGAAGGATACACGAACTTGCTTCGGCGTACAACTCTCTCCGAGAATCGCCGATCTTCCGCGACGGAAGATCGGCGATTCTTGGAGCTTCGAGCTAGTCGACCTTCCAGACTGTGTCGATTACCGTACCGTCGACCCACTTCACGACTGCCACAGGATCATCGGACCGCGGGGGTTTCTGCGGCACGCCACAGATCCGGTCGAGCTCGGTCTTGAGGTCGGCGATCGGCCGGATCGGGAGATCCGACCCGGCGACCGCGTCGAGCAGGTCCTGCCGCCGCGGGTTGACCGCGATGCCGCGCTCGGTGACCACGACATCGATCAGCTCGCCGGGGCCGCACACCGTGGTCACCTCGTCGACGATGACCGGGATCCGGTCCCGGAACGACGGCACGAGCAGCATCGCACAGCGCGCCGCCAGGCAGTTCTGCCAGCCGCCGATACCGTGCAGCAGCCGACCGTCGGAGTGTGTCACCACGTTGCCGTTGAAGTCGAGGTCGACCTCGGTGGCGCCGAGCACCGCGACGTCCACCATCGAGGCGAAGTTGCCCTTGCCGTGAAAGTTGTACGACGTGAACGGCGACGTGTTGACATGGCGCGGATCGTCCCGGATCGACGCCACCGCGTCGAGGTCGAAGGTCTGGCCGTCGAGGATGTGCTCGATCAGCCCCTCCTCCAGCATCTCGACCATGTACTTGTTCGAGCCGCCGCGGGCGAAGCGCGCCGTCACCCCGGCGGTCCGCATCAGGTCACGCAGGTAGATCGCGAAGGCCAGTGTGGTGCCGCCGGCGCCGGCCTGGAATGAGAAGCCCGGCCGCATGATGCCGGCCTCGGCGCAGAACCGGGCGGCGAGCTCGGCGATGCGGCGCCGATCGGGGCTCTGGGTGATCTTCGTCGTCCCGGAGACGATCTTGGCCGGGTCGCCGATCGACGGCACCTCGACCACGGCGTCGACGTTGTTGCCCTGGATCTGCCACGGCAGGCACGGAAAGGGAACCAGGTTGTCGGTGACGACGATGACCTTCTCGGCGTAAATCGAGTCGGCAAGGGCAAAGCCGAGGAGACCGCAGCCGGCCGGGCCCCGGTCGCCGGTCGCGTTGCCGAAAGCGTCGGCAGTGGGCGCCGCGATGACCGCGACGTCGATCTGCACCTCACCGTCCTGGATCGCCTGCCAGCGGCCACCGTGCGACCGCAGCACGCCGAGGCCGCGCATCTTGCCCGCCGAGCAGTAGGCGCCGAGCGGACCGTTCATCGAGCCCTCGATGTGGTGGACGACCCCGGAGTCGAGGTGCGCGATCTGGTTGGCGTGGACCGGGAACGACGCTGACGGAAACCACATTAGGTCGCGCCGACCGAGCTCGGCGGCGGCGTCGAAGGCCATGTTGGCCACCGCGTCGCCGTTGCGCAGGTGGTGGTGACTCGACACCACCATGCCGTCGGCGAGGCCGACCCGCTCGAGCGCCTCGGCGATCGAGCCGACCCGCTTGTCGCCGTCGTCGGGAAAGTCGAGACAGGTCGCGATCCGCGGTGCCGCCTTGCGCCCGGTCGGCCGGTGGCCGCCGACCCCGGCGAACGGGACCTCCCCACGGCCGTTGACCTCGGTCGGCACCAGTCTGCCCGCCGCGTTTTCGATGAGCTCCATGACCGTTTCCCAGCTCTCAGTTCTTAACTCGTCACTCTTAACTCATAACTTCTAACTATACGAAACTTAGGCTTCCCCACCGTCCCAGTCCTCCGCCAGGACACCGCCGGCGACCGCGAGCTCGACGGTTCGGACGGCCTGTACAACGACCGGCGGATCGACCATCTTCGAGCCCACCGCCACCGCACCGAGCCCGCGCCGCTCGGCGTCGCGGGCGGCCCGAACGATCCGCACCGCCTTGTCGGCCTCGGCGTCGGTCGGCGTCATCTCGCGGTGGACCACCGGGATCTGGCGCGGGTGGATGCAGCCGATGCCGTCGAAACCGAGACCGCGCTCGCGCTGGACGTAGCGTGCCAGCGCCGCCTCGTCCGACAGGTCCGAGAACACCGACGCGATCGGCTGGACCCGCGCCGCCCGGGCGGCGTAGACCGTGGTCTGTCGCGCGGTGAAGCTCTCCCAGCCGGCCTCCGTGCGCGGCGCGCCGAGCTCGGCCGAGAGGTCCTCGAGTCCGAGGGTCAGCGCCACCACCAGCTCGTCGACGGCGGCGATCTCGAACGCGCGGTGGATGCCCTGAGGGGACTCGAGAATCGGCATCAGCATCGGGGCGTCATCGCCGACCAGCTCGCGCAACAGCGCCGCCGCGCCCCGCACCTGGTCGGGCTCCTCGACCTTTGGTAGCAGCACGACGTGAGGGTTGTGGCGCGCGATCTCGCGCAGGTCGTCGAGCCCCGACTCACCCTGGTTGACCCGCACCATGCGCTCCGACGCGCCCCAGTCGAGGGCGACCAGGGCGTTGCGAACCAGGAGCCGCGCGGCGTCCTTCTCGGCCGGCGGCACCGAGTCCTCGAGGTCGAGGATGAGGCCGTCGGCGCCGTACAGCCCGGCCGACAGCATCAGCTTCGGCCGGTTGCCCGGCAGGTAGAGGCGGCTGCGGCGCAGTCGCCGCCGGACCTTCGCAGCGCCGGCGGCGGGGTGGGCTTCGGGGAGCACGGCATCGCCGTGCGCTCCCGCCCGTCGCAGGCAGGTCTCCGTGCGAGCCAGCAGGACCCACTCGAGCGCACCGCGGTCGACCACGGTGATCCGCCCGGTGGCGACCTCGAGGCCGTCCGCAACCCGGCTGACCGCGTCGGCGATGGCATCGCCGTACAGGTAGTCGACCTTCGAGGTGACCTCGAGAACGAGCGGGTCGCCGCCTGGCTCGTAGGCGACGTGGCAGTCCGAACGGACGTCGTCGCCGAGCGGACCGGCAGTGGCGGGTTGGAGGTCAGGCATGGGGCCTCCCAACCGATCCATGCTCCGAGCCCGACACGATCCCGTCGCTCGGGAACGGGATCGGGATCGGGATCGGGATCGAGCCGAGCATCACAGCTCGGCGATGATGGCGTCGGTCATCTGGGTTGTGGTGGCGGCGCCCTGGGCGATCGCCTGCGACCCGCCGCGCAGCTTGAGCATGTCGTAGGTCCGGACCCGGCCGTCGGCGATGACCGCCGCGACGGCGTCGCGGATCCGGTCGGCGGTCTCGGTCTCGCCGAGCCAGTCGAGCATCATCACGGCCGACAGGACCATCGCCACGGGGTTGACGATCGACGGATTCAGCTCGGCGTACTTCGGCGCCGAGCCGTGGGTCGGCTCGAAGACGCCGACGTCGGCGCCGATGTTGGCCGACGCGGCGAAGCCGAGACCGCCGACCAGACCGGCGAAGCCGTCGGAGATGATGTCGCCGAACATGTTGCCGGCGACCAGGACGCCGTAGTCCTCCGGGTTTTTGGTGAGCCACATCATCTGGGCGTCGATGTTGGTGTCCCAGAGCTGGATGTCGGGGTGGCGCTGCTGCGCCCTGCGACCCTCGTCGAGCATCATCCCCGAGGTCTCCCGGATCACATTGGGCTTCTCGCACACCGTGACCGACGAGTAGCCGTGTTTGGCAGCGTAGGCGAACGCCTGCTCGCAGATCCGCCGGCACTTGGCTCGGGTGAAGATGCGGGTCGACACCGCGAGATCGGCGCGCGGAACATCGCGGAAGGCGGCGAACTTGGGGTGACTGTCGAGCGCCTGCCAGACCTGATCGGGCGGGTCGGTCCACTCGACGCCGCCGTACAGCCCCTCGGTGTTCTGCCTGAAGATCACGGCGTTGACCTGCGGCTCCACGACGCCGCCGTCGGCGCCGCGGCGAATGAAGTTCAGCGGGTTGCCCGGGAACGTGATGCAGGGCCGGATCGAAACGTCGAGGTCGAAGGTCTGGCGCAACCCGACGATGGGTGAGTAGTAGACGTGGCCGCGATCGCGCAACGCCGGATCGAGCTCGGCCGCTGCCGCGTCCTTCGGCTTCGACGTGATGGCACCGAACAGCGCCACCTTGTGCTCGGCAATCAGGTCGATCGTCCGCTGCGGCAGCGGGTTGCCCTCCGACTTCCAGTACTCCCAACCGATGTCGGCGGGCACCCAGTCGGCGTCGAAACCCGCCGCCTCGAGCACCCGCAGCGCTTCCGGTAGGACAATCTGACCGATCCCGTCACCCGGCATCACGACAACCGATCGACGATCCATGCACGATCCCCTTTCGCTCGACCCTGATCGCCGCACACGATATCCAACCACCCGGTAAATTCCAAGCGCCGGCGCCCCGGAGCTCGACCTTTGCCGGTGCCAACCGATGAAGCCGGTGTCGGCCCCAGCTAGGGATCCACCACCAACGGCCGGGTCTCCAGGAACGCCGGATCGATGGCGTCGACGACGACCTCGCCCTCCATGTACTGCGCCAGCGGCAGTCCGACCAGGTAGAGCAGCGTCGGCACCATGTCGGCGAGCGCCCGGTCCTGGAACCGCCGCCCGGGCGCCACGCCCCGCCCATCGATCATGAGCACGCCGTCCCAACACCGGTCACCCGACGTGCGCCAGGTGTCACCGATGCCGACCACCCGTCGGAGCCGTTCGTACGAGCTCGGCGGCGCCAGCCCATAGGGCGAGACGAACACCACCAGGGCGTCGGGCGGCGCCACGGCGAGCAGCTCGCCGAGCTGGCTGTCGACCATCTCCATGACCAGCTCGACAACCTCGCGCTCGCCGGTGTGGCGCGGCTTGAGCGGCTCGAGCAGCTCACGGGTGGTGGCCAGCGCACCGAGCCGGATCCATAGCACCTCGACACCCGACCGCAGCCCGTCGACGGCGGTGCGCAGCCCGGCGCGGTCCTGTCCGATGGACTGCCAGATCTCATCCTTGGCCTCGGGGAAGGCAGCGAGCGCGGCTTCGAGCGCCGACCAGAGACCCTCGTCGGCGACGACCGGCGCCGCGGTGCGCGACGTCCGATCGACCTCGGAGTGCCAGAACCCCGGCCACCCGACGACCTCGGTGGCGACCCCGGACACTCGAAGGCGCTGCCATAGAGCCGGCACCGTCGACTCCGGCGGCGTCACCCGCCGACCCAGCCACCACGGCAGGATCAGCCGGGAGCCCTGAGGTGTCCAGGGCAGCAGGCGCAGCGTGCCGTCGAGCCACGGCAGCCGCCAGCCCCAGTGCGCCTTGACGCCGTGCGACCCGGGATTCGTGCCGGTCGCCAAGGTGGTCCAGTACGACTGCCGGAGGTAGGGCCGATACGGCGCGACGCTGCCCCACGCTCCGGTCTTCATGACGCGGGTGAGAACCGGTGCGTGACCGCCGCCGGCGTAGGTCAGCAGCGCCGGGATATCGAGGCCCTCGACACCGACCACGACGAGCGGTCGATTCGGCGTGCCGACCGCCTCGATGGGAACCGCCAACGGCGCCGCACTCGTGGTCGGCCGGATGACCAGCCGGGCCGCCGGAACCAGGAGCATCAGCACGGCGAACGTCACCCGCCACCATCCAACCGATGCACGCCGCCGGACGAGTGCGCCGACGAGCAGCGCCAGCACGACACCGAGCAGCCACGCCACGGCGTCCTGGAGCAGGACCCGGCGCGCCGTGGTCGACAGCAGGTCGCGGTGGATGTCGGCGTTGGCGACCGCCAACACCCCAGCCGCGAAGTAGACCGCTGCGATCAGCCCCGGCGCCGGCCAGTCCCCCGGGCGTCGCCGGATCCGGCGGACCAGCACCTGGAGCACGACGATGGGTACGCCGGCGATCAGCGCTCCCCACGACGCCCATGCGACGAGGCCGACCATGATGGCGCTGACCGGTTGGGCGACCTCCGGATTGAGCCGCATGACCATCGCCTCGGCGAGCACCCCGGCAACGGCACCCGCCACCAGCCCGTGGATCCAGAAACGGTCACGATTCATCGCCAGCATCGTACCGGATGCCGATCGGTTCCCTCCTCCTTGGCCGTGCCCGTGCCCGATAAAGGGTGGAGCATTCCCGATATGCGCCCACGGTCCACTCCGACCGGGCTCGGCGAGAGCCACCCGTAGCATTGTTCGGTGGAAGCGCCATGGTGGTGCGGGCGTCCCGCCCGAAACGAACACGATCCGGGACCGAACAATGCAACAAGTGGCACTCCGCCAGCAGCGCGCCCTTCTCGGCCCACAACGCTCTCGATCCCCGCAACGCCAATCACCTCCGGCGGACGTGCCATCTTCACACTTTTCTCGCCTTCCCGCTCCCGCCGCTCCGCGCATTCGGAAAAGTGTGAAGGTGGCAATCGCCGAGCCCGAGCGCCGTACCACGTGCAGCCACACCGGCCAGCAGGAAGGCCGCCGGCGCCCGGGCAGCGTGGTCAGTGTCGTTCCTGCGTCCTCCGCACAACCACGCTGCCCGGGTGACGCTGAGCCGGCGCCGCTGGAAGGCGGGGACGGTTCAGAAGGCCGGTGTTGCAACTCCCTGACAG
>JASFPU010000134.1:0-7462 GCA_050115855.1 Holophagae bacterium | reverse complement strand
TGCTGCGTCCGCTCGCTCCCGTCGTCTGCGACTTCTCCGCCGACAGCTACCGTCTCATCGCGTCGGGCGTGTGGCTCGACCGGCAGCGGGTCCGCGGCTGGCACCCGGTCGTCGAGCTGACCGGTGGGCTCGGCACCCTGCTGCGTCGGATCGAGGGCGTCGGCACCGATCTGTGCTGGTTTCAAACCGCCCACGGCTTCGTCGGATCACCTTCACTGCTGGTGCGGCGCCAGCCGGTGGTCGGATGAGTTGACAGTTCAGAGTCGACAGTCGACAGTGAGCTCGCGCGGGGGAGGTGGCGATGGAAGTGGGCATCATGGGTCTCGCGGCGTGCGGCAAGAGCACACTGTTCCGCCTGTTGACCGGAACCGACGCGGCGTCCGGCGCCGGACGCCGAGACCAGAGTCAGCTCGGGATCGCGCGGGTGCCGGATGAGCGGCTCGACGCGCTCGCTCGGATGTATGAGCCGAAGAAGACGACGCCGGCGACGATCCGCTTCGCCGATGTCCCCGGCATCCCCGACGAGCACCGGGGGGAGGCCGGCTTCAACCTGCCGGAGCTGCGAACCGCCGACGCGCTGATGGTCGTGCTCCGGGCGTTCGAGTCCGGCGCCATCGCCCATCCCAAGGGCACGGTCGATCCGCTGCGCGACCTCGAGCACATCGAGGAGGAGTTCATCCTCCAGGATCAGATGGTCGTGGAGCGCCGCCTCGATCGGCTGCGCAAGGACCTCCAGAAGCGTCGCGACCCCGATCTCGAAAGCGAGCGCGACGTGCTCCAGAGCTGTCTGGCGACCCTCGAGGCCGGTCGTCCGCTGCGCGACGAGGCCTTTGACCCGACCGCCGACAAGAAGCTCCGCGGTTTCACCTTCCTGTCGCGCAAGCCGATGCTCGTCGTGGTCAATGTCGGCGAGGATCGGCTCGCCGACGATCCCCTCACGGACCCGGCATGGTCGGGCTGGATCTCCCACCCCGGCGTCGCCTTCACCCGGGTCTGCGCCACCCTCGAGGCCGAGCTCGCCGAGCTCGACGGCGACGACGCGTCGGCGTTCATGGACGACCTGGGCATCTCCGATCGTGCGCTCGACCGGATCATCGGCGAGGCCTACCGCCTGCTCGGCCTGCTCTCCTTCTTCACGGTCGGAGAGGACGAGTGCCGGGCGTGGTCGATTCCCGACGGCAGCTCGGCGCTCGACGCGGCCGGGGTGATCCACTCGGACATCCAGCGCGGCTTCATCCGCGCCGAGGTCGTGCCCTTCGACGAGTTGCTCGACGCCGGCTCCCTGGCCGTCTGCCGCCAACGCGGCACACTCCGCCTCGAGGGCAAGACCTACACCGTCGCCGACGGCGAGATCGTCCACTTCCGATTCAACGTCTAGGCGGCCGCGTCAGACGATCGTCTCGATCAGGTCGTACAGCCCGGGCCACAGCGGTTCGAGCGAGGCCTCGGGCGAGGTGTCTCCGATCCGGGGCGCCGTGCCACCGTCACCCGGTTCCGTCCCGCTGCCGCTCCGCATCTGGGGCGGCACGCCGTACGGTGTCGTTTCCGCCGTGGGAAGCTCGGACCCGGACCCGCCTGTGCCGCGGGGGCGCGACGGCCGGCGTGCGGAGCCGGCGGTCGTCCGCTCCGTCCCGCCCGTGCTCGTCGTCGAGCTGGTTCCCGGGCTCCGGACCCCGGGAGCGACCCTGCGAGTCGCGGCCGACCCGGCCGCAGCAGCCGGCTCGGTGGTCTGCCCGCCGGCCTCCGGAACCGCGGTCGGTACCGGGGTCGGCGTCGGCTCGAACTGGCGCATGACCGCGCGCACCGAAGCCGGTTCGAGGTACGGCATCGGCATGGCACGCTCGAAGCGCTGGCCGTCGAAGTGGCGGACCTGCGCGCCGAGCTGAAGATCGGACGACAGGATCTCGGGGTTGACCTGCGGGTTCGCCAGCTCCGGCGCGTGGCGGAAGGCGCGCTCGTAGTGCTCCATCGCGGCCTTGCCGTCACCCGTCTGCTCTTCGAGCAGGCCGAGGTAGAAGTTCGCCCAGCCGTGGCCGCTCTGCCGTTTCAGACACTTCTTGTAGGCGCTTCGCGCGCCGGCGAGGTCGCCCTTGCGGTGCTTGACCAGACCGATCCTGAACCACGCCTCGGACATGGTGGGATCGAGCTTGAGCGCCTGACGAAAGTAGTCGATGGCGTCGTTCGACCAGCCGCGGTAGAACAGCATGGTGCCGAGATCGACGAGCTGCTCAGCGTCGAGGTTGCCGGCCTCTGCCTGCTGCCAGTAGGCGCGGATGGTCTCGTCGCCCGGGTCGTCCACGACCAGCCACTTGACGAAGATCGGATCGTTGGCCGCCACGTTGAATGCCAGGATGACAATCGCCACGGACACGGCGAGAACCCTGGTCAGGCTTGCGAGCTTCATGTCTTCGACTCCCGTTGTCGGACCTTGCGCGCAGCGAGCTTCACCTTACCACCCTCGACCCGCACCTCGAATCGAAACTGGCGACCGTGCTTGGTCTGCAGCTGCTCGCGCTGCTGCTCGAGCTGTTTCTCGAACTCCGCTCGCTGCATCCTGACGTCGAGACCGAGCTGTCGTTTGGCCGCGACGTACCGATCGTACAGCGAGCCGCGATCACCCGTGTCTACGGAGGTCACCGTCGGCCCGTTGGTCTCCGTGATGTGCGGGTGGGTCCGTGGCGACGACGCCTGGTCCGTGCCCGACAGTCGGCCCTCCTCGCGCTCGCGCAGCATCCGCTCCCAGTTCTGCGAGTAGCTCATGAAACGGTGCTGAAGCTGCTCGACGCGGAACTGGTCGGCGCGCCGGGTGAACTCGCGCTCGGCCAGGGTACGCAGACGTTGAGCGAACCTGGTGCGTTCGACCTCCGGTGGCACCCTCAGCTGACCTGCGAAGAATCGTTCCCAGTTCTTGACGTGCTCGCGCAGATCGCGCTCGAGCATCTGGATCTTCTGCTCGAGTTCCATCACCACCCCCTGTCCGACGTCCGAGCTCGGCCCATCCACACTCACCCGCATCCGAGCGCGCCCCGAGATCGGGCTACAATGAGCTCCGTGCACTCTCAGTATCGCACCATCCCGGCGATCCACCGTCTGCTCGAGCTGCCGTCGCTGCGTTCCGCCGCCGACCGGTACGGGAAGCCGCCGGTGATGGACGCCTGCCGGCGAGCGGTCGACCGGCTGCGTCAGGCGATCGCCGACGGTACGGTCGCCGGCGACGAGGTCGCGGCCGCGTGCAGCGATCTCGAGCGCGACATCCTGGCCGAGCTCGATCGTGCGGTCCAACCAGCCTACCGCAGCGTCATCAACGCGACCGGCATCCTGATCCACACCAATCTCGGGCGGTCGCCGCTGCCGCTCGAGCCGCTCGCCGCGATGGACGCCTACCTCGCTCTCGAGTTCGATCTCGACACCGGTACGAGAGGCCAGCGGCTCGCGCCACTGCGGCGTCGCATCGCGGAGCTGTGCGGTGCCGAAGCGGCGGTCATGGTCAACAACAACGCCGCCGCACTGCTGCTGATCCTGAGCGCCCACACCACCGGTCGCGAGGTCATCGTGTCGCGCGGTCAGCTGATCGAGATCGGCGGCTCGTTCCGGCTGCCCGACGTCATGGCCGCGTCGGGCTGCCGTCTGGTCGAGGTCGGCTGCACCAACCGGACGCACCTCGCCGACTTCGAGCGCGCCATCGGCGACGCCACCGCCGCCATCCTGGTCGCGCACCAGTCGAACTACCGCATCGTCGGCTTCACCACCGAGCCGTCGATCGCGGAGCTCGCCGAGCTCGCCCACCGACACGACCTGCCTCTGATCGTCGACCAGGGGTCCGGCTGCCTGCACGACCTGACCAGGTGGCAGCTGCCGCCGGAGCCGACCGTCGGCCAACTGCTCGGCGACGGCGCCGACATCGTCTGCTTCTCGGGCGACAAGCTGCTCGGCGGCCCACAGGCGGGGATCATCGTCGGCCGGCGTGCAGTGATCGAGCCGCTCGGCCGCCACCCGCTGTACCGTGCGCTGCGACCCGACAAGACCGCCCTCAGCGTGATGGACCGGGTGCTCGCCGCCCACCACGCGGACCGGCTCGACGAGATCCCGCTGTACGCCATGATCGCGACCCCGGTCGACCGCCTGACCCGGCGCGCGCGGCGGATCGGACGGCGGCTGCGGGACGCCGGCGTGCCGGCTCGCGGCCGTCGCACGCGCGCCGCCCTCGGCGGCGGCACGACGCCGGAGGAGACAATGCCGAGCTACGGCCTGGAGATCGCCGGCGGCCAACAACTCGCCGACGCGCTGCGGGCCGCGGACCCGCCGGTCATCGGACGGCTGTCGGAGGACCAGGTCGTGCTCGACCTGCGCACCGTCTCTCCGGACCAGGATCGCACCCTCGAAAGGGCGATCCGGCAGGCCTACAGTGGGCTGATCGCGCGCCAGGAGACCGGCAGGTAGAGCCACAGGATCACGGCGAGCGCGAGAAAGGTGCCGAACGGCAGCGCCGTCCTGCCCGAGCCGCGACCGGCGATGATGAGCGCGCCGCCGACCAGCGCGCCGAGCACCGCGGCGACGACGAGCACCATGAGACAGCCTTCGAGCCCGACCACGGATCCGATCGCCGCCAGGTACTTGACATCACCCCAGCCCATCCCTTCGACCCCACGCAGCATCCGGTAGACGACGATGACGGTGGTCGGCAGGGCGGCGCCGATCAGCGCGCCGGCGACCGAGTCGACGAAGCTCGTGACGCCGCCGAACCAGGAGAACACGAGGCCGAAGACGATTGCCGGATAGGTCATGACGTCGGGCAGGATCTGGTGCTCGAGATCGATCAGGGCGAGCGCCAGTGACAACCAGGCGAAGATCACCACCTCCACGGCGACCGGGCTCAGCCCGTACCGAACGACACCCAGCGCCGCCAGGGCGCCGGCCGTGGCCTCGACCAGGGGGTAGCGCAACGAGATCGGGGCGGAGCACGACCGGCAGCGGCCGCCGAGCACCAGCCAGGACACGATGGGCAGGTTGTCGTACCAGGCGATGGGCTCTGCACAGGCGGGGCAGGCCGACCGCGGTCTGACGATCGACCGCCGGCGCGGCACGCGGTGGATGACGACGTTGAGAAAGCTCCCGATCACCGCCCCGACGACGAAGGCGTACAGGATCACGACGGGTTGCGACCAGTCAAACACCGGTAGAGGTCCTCCAGCTGCCGCACCATGTGGTCTCGGTCGAACTCGACGAGGCCGTCGAGGGCGGCGGCGGCCATCGCTCGGCGGCGCTCGTCGGATCCGAGGATACCGATCACCGCACCGGCGAGCACCTCCGGGTCGCCCGGCTCGACGAGCTCGCCGTTGATCCCCGGTCGGATCACCTCGGGCGTGCCGTCGACCGCAGTCGCCACCACCGGCACGCCGGCCGCCAGCGACTCGACGACCGAGCACGGCAGACCCTCGTGCCGCGACGACAGCACCGACACCGTCGTGGTGGCGAGCAGACCGGGCACGTCGTCCCACCACCCGGCGAAGACCACTCGATCGCCGATTCCGAGCTCGGCGGCGAGCCGCTCGGCGGCGCCACGCAACGGTCCGTCGCCGACCATGACGAAGCGCACATCCTCGCGTTCCGCCGCGATGCGCACCGCGGCGCGGATGAACTCGAGCGGCGCCTTCTGTGGCTTGAAGTTGCCGACCTGGACGACGAGCGGCGCGGCCGCGGGAAGGCCCAAACGGGCGCGCGCCGATCCATCGTCGACGGCATCGCGAAACCTGGCCAGGTCGATGCCGGCGCGGATCACCGACGCCCGCTTTGGCGACCACAGACCGAGCTCGGCGCCGGTCTCCAGGTTCCGTTCGGACACCGCGACGAAGTGATCGGTCCAGCGCGCCGCGAGCCGCTCGGCGGTCAGGAACAGGGCGCGCCGGGCCGTTGACTGCAGCGGCGTGAAGCCGAAGCCGTGCACCGTGTGGACCACCACCGGCACCCGCTCGAGCCGCGCCGCGAGCCGACCGAGCACGCCGGCCTTGGACGAGTGGGTGTGGACCACGTCGGGTGCGAACTCGCGGATCGCACGCCGGAGCCCGGTCAGTGCGCGAAGATCCCGCCGCGGCGCGACGGGCCGGACCAGATCGGCAATCTCGAACCGATCGACGTCATCGAGCGCGCGGGCCTCGGTGTCGAGCAGGTCGCCGGGTCCCCAGGCGAGTGCCGCGGCGAATCGACTCCGGTTGAGGCTGGCGACGGTGTGGAGTGCGACCCGCTGCGCGCCGCCGAGCTCGAGGCGGGTGATCGCGGTCAGGACCCGGATCCTCGCCCCGCTCAACCGATCTCCTTGACCAGGCGGCGCGCCGCCGCCATGCCGTCCAGAATGGCGTCCTCCATCGCCGAGTACTTCCACTCGGCCCAGCGGCCCGACAACCGGATGCCGTGATCGCCGAGCCAACCTCGGAGGGTCGCCACCGCCCGGCGCCGATGGTGATCGAAGACGACGTAGGCCGGATCGACCATGGTCACCCGCCGCACCTCGACCGACGCCGGATCGACCATTCCGGACGCCGCGAGAGCCGTCTCGCACTCGGCGATGACCGCGTCGACGTCGCCCGAAACCGGGTCGAGGCTGACCTCCACCGACACGGTGTGGCAGCCGTCCGGGGCGAGCCGGCCGTGGTTCGACGGGTAGCCGATCCGGTAGTAGGGCAGCGCCGGGTCAGGGTAGTAGCGCCAGTGCTCCTCGACCGGCGCCGGCCCGCGCACGCCGAACGCCAGATTGAGCACCCGCACCCAACGCAGCGCCTGCCTGGCCGCCGCGATGTCGTCCGGCAGCTCGTCCGACACCATGTCGACCAGCACCGGCAGCGAGATCGTCGACACCAGCGTGTCGTACTCCAGCCGCTCGCCGCCGGCGAGCTCGAGCCGGCGGTCGGCGAGCTCGAGCCGGACGACCTCGGCGTCCGTGCGGAGATCGGGCACCCTGTCGGCCACCCGGTCGGGCAGCAGCCGGATACCACCGGTCTGCGGGTACCGGAAGACCGCGTTGTAGCCCACCCGGCCGTCGTGCAGTCCGAGCGCGCCGTCGACCACCTGCTCGAGGTCCGGCTTCGGCACGTAGCGACCGACCCAGTCGAGCCCGAGCTCCTCGGGCTCCGCCCGGTAGAGCTTGCGGTTGTAGGGAAAGAAGAAGTGCTCGGCGAGGCCCGTACCGAAGCGCTCGAGGACCCAGTCCCTGAAGGTCTCGGGGTCCGCCGCGGGCTCGGCGGCCCAGGCGCGGATGAAGCCGAGCAGGCAGTCGCGCCGGACATCGGGCGCGAGGCCGTGGGTGTGGATCTGGACCGGGTACGGAGTCACGTGGTCGCCGATGACGATCGCGGCCCGCCGCTGCCAGATCTCGAGCCGCGACCAGATCCCGAGCGCGTCGAGGTAGGCCTCGGTCTCCGGACGGCCGACGTGGAGCAGGTGTCCGGTGTGATCGAAGACGTAGCCG
>JASFPU010000133.1:0-7502 GCA_050115855.1 Holophagae bacterium | reverse complement strand
CAACAGTTTCGACAGGACCAGTGGATGCCCGAGTACCGGCTGCAGCCGTTCGAGCTGCCCGACGGCACGGTCGTCGACACCACGGACCTCGTTCGACGGCGCGAGGTCGACGAGTGGGACGCCGGCTGGATCCCGAACCTGGAGTGGCGTCACGGGTCCGGCCGCGGCAGTCTGCAGGCCGGAACCGCGATTCGAATCCACACCGGCCGCCACTGGGGGATCGTCCAGTGGGCGCAGTTCTATCCACCCGGCCTTCCTCCCGATCACCGGTACTACGACTACCGGCTCGACAAGCAGACCGTGCAACCGTTCGTCCAGGAGCGGTGGAGGTTCAACGACCGCTGGAGCGTGATGGCAGGGCTGACCTGGACCCGGCACCGGTACGACATGCGCGACGATCGGCTCGACGGCGTCGAGCTCGAGGAGACCTTCTCCTTCCTCCTGCCCCGGCTCGGTGTCACCTTCAGACCCACCGAACGGCTGAGCCTCTTCGCCAATGTCTCGCGCGGCGGACGGGAGCCGGCGTTCCGCGACATCTACGACCCACAGAGCTTCTGGTCACCGCCGCCGCTCGATCTCGATCCGGAACAGGTCACCGACTACGAGCTCGGCGGGACCTACCGTTGGCCCGCCGGTCGGGCGTCGCTCAACCTGTACTACCTCGACTTCGACAACGCGATCGTCTGGGCCGGTGGCCTCGACAACAACGGCAACCCGGTGACCGCCAACGGCGCGGTCACCGAGCACCGCGGCGCCGAGCTGGACCTCGAGTGGCAGCCCACGCCGGCCGTCGGCGGGCGGCTCGACCTGGCATGGGCCGACAACCGGTTCGTCGACTTCACTGAGTACGACTTTTCGGGGAACGCCCTCGATCACGCCGGCAACGCGCTCCCGGTGAGCCCGGAGTGGTTGGCATCGCTGGCGGTTCACGGCACGGTCGGCCCGGTCACCGGAACACTGGTCATCCGATACGTCGACGACTTCTTCCTCGACAACACGGAGGACATGCGCAAGTACCCTGACATCCGAAACCAACCCGATTTCATTCACCGGGTCAACCGGGCCTTCACCACCGTCGATCTCGCCGTCGAGATCGACCTCGACGGTCGCATCGCCGAGCTGCTCTCGGCGCGGCGGGCGAGTGTCGACCTCCGGATCAACAACCTGACCGACGAGCTGTACACCACGTTCGGCTACTTCGACGGCGTGCAGCCGGTGTGGATTCCGGCCGCAACCCGAAACGCCTACGCCGGCTTGGTGATCGACTGGTAGACGACCCGCTTCGAGGACGGTTTGCCGCGCCGCGACGTGCCGATTTCGCACGGCTCGGTTAGGGTGGCTGTCGGAATCTCGGCCGTCGCGGCCACCCTTGTTCGACATGCGCTCAGTTCTGGTGTTCCTCTTTCTGCTCGCCGTCCGTGCGACCAGCCGGTTTTTCTTCCGGCTGCGTGAGGACTGGATGCCGTCCAAGCCTGCGGACATGGCCGAGGACACCCGGATCGTCGCGATTCTCAACCACACGAGCCTGTACGAGTGGTTGATCGCCGGGTACGCATCGACCAGGCTGCTGTGGCGCTTCGCGCGCCACGGCGTGCTCCCGATCGCTGAGAAAACCATGAAGCGCAGGATCGGAGTCTTTTTCAGCTTCATCGTCCGGCATGTCGTGGTCGTCACCCGACACCGCGACCACACCTGGGACGAGGTGCTCACCAAGGTCGACGACCGTGCCATCGTGGTCATCTTGCCCGAAGGCCGCATGAAACGACGCACCGGTCTCGACTCGGCCGGTCGGCCGATGACCGTGCGCGGCGGCATCTCCGACATCCTCGAAGCACTTCCGTCGGGTCGCATGCTCATGGTGTACTCGGGCGGTCTGCACCACATTCAGGCACCCGGGGACCGGTTCCCGCGGCCGTTCAAGATGATCCTCTGCCGGTTCGAGATGATCGACATCGGAGACTACAAGCGCGAGCTGGCCTCCGCGATGCCCGACACCGAGCTGCGCCGAGCCGTGGTCGTCGATCTCACCCGACGCCGCGATCTGTACTGTCCGACCGACCTCCAGCCGGCTCCAGAACCGCTCGACACGTGACCGCGGTGTCCTCGCCCGTACCGACTCGACTTGCCCCGAGCCGCCGGTTGATGCGATCATGAACTATCGGCACGGAAACCCGAGTGCAATTGGCTCGTTTTGTTTCCGCTGTCGGCGCTCCCGACCCGAACGGCACACCGGCGGGACCGAGGAGCCGAACTGGGAGGACCGTTGGTGACCGACGCCGACCCTCGCGAACTCGCCGAGGCCAGGAACCTGCTGGCCCGGTACCTGTCCGACGAGATCGCGCCGATGATCTTCGCCGACACTGCGGAGATCCTCTTCAACGCTCCCGTCGAGGTCATGGCGCGGGCGATCCACGCCTGGGTCGGGGTCCAGCTGCAAGGCCCCAATGCATCGCCGATTATCGACTACCTGCTGCACTCCGCGCGGAAGGTCCACCACCTCGGCGAGCTCGAGCTGATCGCGAAACAGGACCTCAAAGCCTACCTGCAGCAGCTGTATCCACTCCTCATCAGCATCTGCCCCGAGCCCGACCGGGCCGAGCTCGCGGCCCAGCTGGAGCATCTCGACGTCACCGAGAGCGAGGCCATGGCGGCGAAGATCTCGGTCAGCCGCAGTGGAGCGTCCGGCGGTGCAGCGGCGACCAACCCGGACGCCATCACCGGTGGTTTCAGCCCTGCCGACACCGGCAGGACCGGCGGCACCCCGGCCGCTCCCCAATCGATCCACCCCCCGCCCGACCTGCCGCCGGCAGCCGCGAGATCGTCGCGTGGAGGCAGCCACCCGGCCGCGTCGGGGGCCGACGCCACCGGCGCTCACATCGACCGCCTGAACCTGCTGCTCGACCGCTGGGAACGGTTGTCGTCGGCCACGAAGTCCCAGGCCACCGCAGAAACGCTCAACGCGTCGCTCGCAGGAGCACAGAGCGCCATCGTCTCCCGGATCATCGACGAGGTCGCGACCTCGGCACGATCGAGCACAGATCTCAACAACCAGCTCAGGTATCTCGGAGACTTCGGAGTTTCCTCGCTCGGCAGCGGCGTGTTCCGCGCTCTCAGCGGAACTCTCCCCGACTGGGCGCCTTCCCAGGCGCCTTCTGCCGATGATGCCTCTCCGAGCGTGTTCGGCGCCGCCGAGACGATGCGCAAAGTGGTCGAGCTGTCCAAGGACCCGCAGGAGCTCACCGAACGCTTCCGCGAGCTGGTGACAACCGCGGTCGAGCACTTCAACGAGGGCTCCCTCGGCCGGACCGTCACGGTGCTCGACCTCGCCCAGCGGATGCTCGCCCAGAAGGAGGTCGACGCCTCCCGGTCGTCCGCCATCCTCGATCGGGCGTCGGACGAGCTCGATCAGGCACGCCTCAAGGCGTACACCGAGAACTCCGAGAAGCAGCTCCTGCTCCGCCGGGTGCTCGCGTTCTTTCCGAGAACGCAGGTCGACAACCTCATCCAGGACCTCATCGTCGAGGATCGCCGCGACCGGCGCCGGTTGATTCTCCGGCTCCTGATGATCCACGGCGACGAGGCTCGAAGCCGCGCGATCAAGCTGCTCAACGACTCATTGTCCGGCAACGTACCGCAACCGTGGTACGTGCAGCGCAACCTGATCTACCTGATGCGTTCGATCGAGCCCGGTGAGGACGCGGACATCAACCAGGAGATCGACCTGCTGGTCCGGGCGTCCGTGCCGGGCGGCGAGCTGCCTCTGATCCGCGAGTCGCTGACCGCGCTCGGTCAGATCGACCATCCACGATCGGTGCAGACGCTCACGGCTCGGATCAGCGACCTCGAGGACGTCCTGTTGCAGCGGGACAGGGCGGCCCACGACCGCGAGGAGATCCAGTCGCTGCTCGACACAGCGATCAAGGCGCTCATCCGCTTCGACTCCAAAGAGGCGAGAGAGTGCGTGGTCACCCACGGTCTCAAACGTCGGTCGGAGTTCGGCGACACCCTCGCACGACTGGCGATGCTCGGCACCGTCGACCTGTCTCAGGATCAGGCTACCGTCAATCGAATCATCGAGGCGGTTCGAGAAGAGCTGCCGGTTAAAGTCTTCGGCGTCTCGGTCAAGACATCGCGAAAAACCCAGGTCCTCGAACGGTTGATCGAGAGTCTGAGTGGCACGGACATCCCCAAGGTGCGCAAGGTCTACGATGGAATTGTCCGCAACTACGCGGGCGAGAAGTTCGCCAACGCCGCGGCCAGGGCGCTGACCCGGCTCGGGGGCGAGCAGCCGCCAGACAGCGCGACGGAGGACAGCGGCGAGGTGACGTCGCTGTCCGGCGACCTCGCGTTGTTCGGGCTGCCGAACCTGATGCAGAACCTCGCCGACTCGCGCATCGAAGGCGTGTTGACCGTGCTCGACGAATCGGGCAGCTCGAAGGCCAAGGTCACGCTCGCGGACGGCATGATGATCGACGCCGCGACCGGTGACCTGGAGGGCGAAACCGCTATCTATCAGCTGCTCGAACGTCCGGTCACCGGACGGTTCATCTTCGTCAATCAACCGGTCCCCGTCGAAACCGGGGACGCCGGGCCTCCGGGCACCGCCGTGATGTCGCTTCTCATGGAGGGCATGCGTCGGTACGACGAGTTCAACCGCGCGGTCGCGGTCGTTGCCGAGGATGGTCGGTACAAGGCGACCGGCCAACAGCCGACCGGCCTCGCCGACGAGGACGATCCCGATTTCGTCAACGGTATCTGGGTCCAGGCCACCAAGGGGCTGCCCCCAACCGAGATCGAGGCCGCGGCGAAGGTCGACGGCTATCGGATCCTCCGCCTGTTCGAGCACTGGGTCAACGAGGGCTCGTTGGTGACGCGGGAGGACTGAACCGCCGGAGTTTCTCGATCGGGTGGCGGCGATCATCGAGCTCGAGCACCAGACATCACCGAGTCGATGCCGCGGGTGACCGCGAATCGGACGACGCCCCGATTCGTCCCTTCAGTCCTCCAACGCGTCGACCACACCTGACCGGCCGAAGCCGGAGTCCTGGGCGGCGTTGCGGATGAACTCCTGCTGGGCGGCACGGACCGGCTCGCCATCGACCGGTTGCCGTCGGACGTGGGATCCGTCCGGCTGGAGGTCCCAGGCGGTGTGGTTGTCGTTCTCCAGCACTGCGAGGATTTCGTCGATCTCCTTCTTGAGCTCGGGATCGGTGACCGGAGCGATCGACTCGACACGGCGATCCAGGTTGCGCTTCATCCAGTCGGCCGAACCGATGTAGACCTCCGGATCGCCGCCATTGGCGAAGCGGTAGATCCGGCCGTGCTCGAGGAACCGCCCGAGCACCGAGAACACGCGGATGTTGTCGGACAAACCGGGCACGCCCGGCTGGAGGATGCACAACCCTCTGATGTTGAGGGTGATCGGGACGCCCGCCCGGCTCGCCTCGTAGAGCTCGCGCACGAGCGACGGATCCTGGAGCTGGTTCATCTTGGCCATGATGCCGCTCGGGCGCCCGCCCTCGGCGTGCTCGATCTCCCTGCTGATCAGCTCCGAGAACCGGTCGCGCATGAACCGTGGAGCGACGAGCAGCTTCTCGTAGTTCTCGTAGGGCGTTGCACCCGTGAGCTCGTTGAACACAGCCGACACGTCGTCGCTCAGCGTCGGATCACAGCTCAGCAGCCCGAGATCCTCGTAGATCCGCGCCGTCCCGGTGTGGTAGTTGCCTGTGCCGACGTGGACGTACCGGCGAATGCCGTCGTTCTCCTCCCGGACGACGAGCGCGAGCTTGACGTGGGTCTTGAGCTTCTCGACACCGTACGAGACGTGAACCCCCTCCTCCTCGAGCCGCCGCCCCCACGCGATGTTGGGCGCCTCATCGAAGCGGGCGGTGATCTCGACCAGCACCGCCACCTGTTTGCCCCGCCGGGCGGCCTCGACCAGCGCCGCGATGATCGGCGAGTCATTCGACGTTCGATAGATCGTCAGCTTGATCGCGAGCACGCGATCGTCCTTCGCCGCCGACTCGAGGAACCGAAGCACCGACGTGTCGAAGCTCTGGTACGGGTGATGGAGCAGAATGTCGCCGCGGCAGATCTCCCTGAAGATCGCTGACGGATCAGCGGTGTCGAGCGTGCGCAGCCGCGGGTGCGTCGCCGGGCGGTGGACCGGGTACCTGAGCTCGTCGCGGCCACGGACGTCGAGCCGGAGGAGATCGGCGATGCCGAGCAGCGTCTCGGTCACGTAGACCTCGTCGGATTGGCACCCGAGCTGGCCGCGCAGCCACTCCCGCATCTCGTCCGGCATCCCGGTCGACACCTGGAGCCGGACCTCACCGGCAAACCGGCGCGCCTTGAGCTCCGATGCCACCTGCTCGACGATGTTGCCGGGTATCGTCAGCTTGCCGGGATCGACGAGGTCCCGTTGACGATCCTCGTCGGCCTCGGCACCCCGCGTCAATCGGAACAGGTAAACCTCGACGATCTTGGCCTTCGGGAACAGCAGCCCGAGGTTCGCCGCGATGACCTGTTCGAGCGGAACGCATCCCACGTCGTCGCCGAGAACGTACCACCGATCGCGGTTGGCCGGCACCTTGATTCGGATGAACCGCTCCCGCTTCTTCTCCTTGATCACGACCGCCAGGTTGAGCCCGAGGTTGGAGATGAACGGAAACGGGTGCTCCGCGTCCACCGCGAGCGGCGTCAGGATCGGCAGCACCGCCCGTTTGAAGTACGACTCGACGTCAGCCTTCTGCTCCTTCGACAGGTTGTCATGATCGAGCACTGGGAAGCCGACATCGACGAGCGCCGGTTTGATTTGCGTCCGCATGAGATCGGCGAGCTCGTCGACCTGGCGGATGATTTCGGCCCGGCACTCCGCATACTCCTGCTCTGGCGTCCGACCGTCGATCGAAACCTTCTCGACGCCGTTCTCGATCTGCCGTTTGAGCCCGGACATGCGCTTCATGAAGAACTCGTCGTGCAGCATGCCGAGGATGCCGACGTAGCGAACGCGCTCCAGCAGCGGCACCTCCGGATCCCGGGCGAGCTCGAGAACCCGGCGGGCAAACTGCAGCCAACTCAGCTCCCGATTGATGAACGTCTCGCCGTCGATCTTCTTCGTTTTCTTCTTGGCAGTCATCTCTCCCGCCGCGCGCGATGTCCGGAACCGCAGATTATACCCAGGGTCTGTTCGAACCGTGTGAAGCGAACCGGCCGGCCGAGAGCGCGCCGTGACTTGACCCACTCGGATCACGGCGAGACAATGTCGCTCTCGCCGGAGTGGCGGAATGGCAGACGCAGCGGACTCAAAATCCGCCGCCCGCAAGGGTGTGAGGGTTCGAATCCCTCCTCCGGCACCATGATCAGTGGCAGTGGCAGTGGCAGTGGCAGTGAACAGTCCGTCGCCTGCAACGCGCGTAAAATTCGGATCGATCCCGTTGCTCGCGCGCTCTGCGCGCGGCGTCCCACCCTCGTCCGGCTGCGGTCAGTGTCAAGCTCTCTTC
>JASFPU010000132.1:0-7517 GCA_050115855.1 Holophagae bacterium | reverse complement strand
TTCGCCCGGCCCATCGCCACCGCCATCGAGCCGGCACCGATCTTCTGGCGCGCCGAGGAGGTCCACCAACGCTACATCGAGAAGCGTGGCGGGGCCAGCTGCGCGGTGCGGTGAGGCCTCCGCGGTCTCACGGCTCGGTGGCGCCTCACCGGACGTCGCCGCGCTGCATGGTCGGCTCGGCGCAGTAAGAAGAGAACCGGACCCTGTCGTCGTCCGGCCTGAAGAAGTCGTCCAGGTAGACCGGACCGGTCGAGAACCGGGGTGGTTCCGGGCGTGCGTCGAACGGACCGGCAAGCACCCGCCGCCGCACGAACACGATGTACTCGCCGTCCTGCTGGACCGCCACGAAGTCGGGTGAGACGTCGGCCATAGTCAGCCTCGACGCGTGCTGCGGCCAGAGCACGACATCCGCGTTCCAGTCCTCCGCGATGGTCCAGTCGGGCGGAACCGAGTCGAAGAAGCGCATCATCTCGCGGTAGGTCGCCGCCGGGTAGACCTCCTCCATGCGGCCGTCCACCGCGACCCGGAACTTCGGATAGAGGCAGTACAGCAGGAACTGGCCGTGGTCGAACGGCGCGAGGAGGTTGCCACGGAACGGCGCCTTCTCCAGGAACTCCACGGCGTGAACGGGATACGGCAGGTTGCCGTTGCCGAGGGGATTGAAGTTGCCGTACGGCAGCTGCGGATCGAACGGATGCGGCTGGGTGAGCAGCAGGACCGCGAGCGTGATCAGTGCGGCGAGTGTCAGCCCCGCCGGCAGCCAGGTTCGGGTTGTTTGTTCGATCGACGACGTCCGAAGCTCGAAACGGAACCGCCTGCCGACGAACAGGCCCGGCCAGGCCCACTGGATGACGGACGGCAGGAACGCGACCGCCGCCACGCCGAACAACGCCTGGTGCTTGACGGCCCGCCAGCCGAACACCATGGTGGCCAGGATAACCAGCACCGGCACCCAATCCAGGTCTCGCCGTCGCTCGCGCCACGCCATGATCAGCGCCGCGAGGGCGAGCACCGACAGTGCGACAAAGGTCCAGTAGGACAGCTTCAACGGATTCGTGCCCGCCCACTCGGCGATCTCGGGTCGATGGAGGGTGATCGCGTAGAGCACGAACTTCAGATAGGACCACCCGTACGGGTTGATCAGGGTTGCCACAGCGAACAGCCCGGTCGCGGCGGCGAACGGCCGAGCGTTCTCCCGATTCAACAGCGAGCCCAGTACGTACAGCACGAGAATCCCGAACCCCACGACGAAGCCGGCGTGAACGTTGACCCACACCAGCGCGATCGGCACAACGAGTGCGATCATGGTCCGGTCCGGCCGCTGCCGGATCCGCTCCAGCAAGAGCAGCAGCAGGGCGAACAGAAAGTAGGTCAGGTTCTGCGACCTCGCGGTGGCACCGAACCCGATGCCCCACATCGGCAGCGCCATCATCGCCACCAGAAAGACCACCAGTGGCGGCGCCGCCCGACGGCGATTCACCAGCCAGAGAAACCACAGCATTCCGAGGGCGAGGGCCCACTTGAACAGCGTCAGACCGGCACCACCGAAGGTCGCCAAGGCACCGTGAAAGAAGAACCCGGCCAACCACTCGTGGTCGAACCACGGGGCGCCGTAGGCCGTGAACGAGAAGTAGTCGCGCACCGGCAATCGACCGCAGGCGAAGAACACCGCGGGCACGCTCAGCCGGCCCCAGAGGTCGACATCCGCCACGTTCCAGCGCGAGATCCGCAACAAGAGTTGGCCGAAGAACGCAACCAGGTACAGGCGCTCCATGGTCTTCAGGCTCGACGGCCGATCGACGATTCCTCCCGGCCTCGGCGGCCCGTCAGGTGTCATTTTGGTTTCTCCCTCGCTGAGACACGTCGTGTCCGATCAGGAGGCTCGGCCCGACGGCCTCGCGCGACCCGCTTCGAATGCTCGCCGAGGCGACGATGATCATCGCCTTCCATCGGCCGATGGCTCCGACCCACATGATGACATCTCGTTGGGGACGGCCGCAATCACCGGTTGACGTGCGTCGCGTTCTGCGCGCCTCGTCGGTACATCACTCCGTGGTCGTCAAGCTCCGTGCGGCGCGGAACTCGGGCTCGGCGAGGATCGTGAAGATCACCGCCGCGATGCCGACCGGGAAGAAACCGAAGACCGCAGCGACCGCGCCGGCGACCGCCAGACCCCAGCGCCGCCGGTTGAGCGCCGAGACACCGCCGACGACGGCCACCAACCCGGTGAGGAGGCCGAGCACTGCGAGCGGAACGAACAGCGCCAGCGGCAGAAAGGCGACCCGGTTGGCGTCCGCATCGGGCACTGCACTGAGCACGGCGGTGCCACCGAGACCGAACACGAGCAACGGCACGGCTCCGACGCATCCGAAGACCCCGGCGACGATGTCGAGGATGCCCGCCACGGTTCCCTTGTTCCCGTTCATGTCTGTCCTCCCGCGTCCGCGCTACGCGCCCGACCCACAGGATCCGGCCATGGAGAAGTACGAGCACAACTCTACCTCGGTTCTCGCTCGACTGACGCCTCGTCACTTCGGCACGGTCCTTGACAGCCGGGTCGACAGGACCTATCTTCTCGATGAGACCGATCGGTCGAACCGAAGGGTTAAACCAATCGGTTTCGAATCCGTAGAGCAACCCGAGGCAACCATGGCACGACCCCGATTCTTGAATCTCGACGAGACCACCCGGCGCCGGATCCTCGAGACCGCGGCGTCGGAGTTCGCCGCTCGGGGCTTCGACGGCACCTCGCTCAACCGGCTCATCGATCGCCTCGGGCTCAGCAAGGGCTCCTTCTACTATTACTTCGACGACAAGGTCGACCTGTTTTCGACGGTGGCCGACCACGCGTGGACGACCTTCCTGCCGACCGACGGCCTCGACCTGTCGGGGCTCGACGCCGACACCTACTGGCCCGCTCTCGGAGAGCTCTTGCGCGACGCGCATGCGACCGCACGGGCCAACCCGTGGCTCGTCGGCTTCACCCGGATGATCTACGACCCGCCCGACGTCCCGGAGATCCGGCGGGCCCTCGCCGAGCGGTTCGCCGAGCTTCGCGATCTGCAGACCGAGCTCATCCGTCGGGGCCAGTCGCTGGGCGTGGTCCGCGACGACCTGCCGGTCGAGCTGCTCCAGACGCTGCTGGTCGGCGCCGACGAGGCCACCGACCGGTGGTTCGTCGAGCACTGGGACCGGTTCCCCGAGGACGAGATCGAGCGTCTGTTCCAGGAGGTGCTCGCCATTTTCCGCCGCATGATGGAACCACCGCACCGACGAGAGGATGCGCCATGAACCGGATCACACTCATCACCCACAGCTTCGGCTGCGCCCTCCTGATCGCCGGCTCCGCGGCCGCGGCCGACACGCCGAACGCCACCGACATCGTCCAGGCGGCGGTCGACAATTGGCGCGGCAGCTCGTCCTACGGCGAGATGTCAATGACCATCCACCGACCGTCGTGGGAGCGCACCATGGTGATGCGCGGCTGGACCAGCGGCAGCAAGAGGTCGCTGGTGCGGGTCACCGCACCGAAGAAAGACGCGGGGAACGCCACCCTGACGGTGGACGACAACATGTGGACCTACTCACCCAAGATCAACCGGGTGATCAAGGTGCCGTCGTCGATGATGGCCCAGAGCTGGATGGGTTCGGACTTCTCGAACAAGGACGTGTCGCGGACCGACGACATCATCGAGCAGTACGACCACAGCCTGGTCGCCACCGAGACGGCGGACGGCCACACGGTCTGGACCGTCGAGTCGATCCCGCACGAGGACGCCGCCGTCGTGTGGGGCAAGCAGGTGCTCGAGATCCGCGACGACCACGTGCTGCTGTCCGAGGCGTTCTACGACCAGGACGGGGCGCTGGTGAAGTCGTTGAAGACCCTCGACATCGAGAAGATGGGCGGTCGGATGGTGGCCGCCAGGCAGCGCATGTCCAAGGCCGACACCCCCGACGAGTGGACCGAGCTCGAGGTCACGTCCATCGAGTTCGACACCGACATCCCGGACAACGTCTTCACCCGCTCCAACCTGCAGAACCCGAGGAACTGAGCGATGCCGAACATCACCTTCCGGCTCGCCTGGCGCAACCTCTGGCGGCGCAGACGGCGGACCTGGCTGACGGTCGGCGCCATGGTCTTCTCCAACGTCATCCTGGTCTTCCTGATCTCGATGCAGCTCGGGATGTACGGCACGATGATCGACAACACGGTCCGCGCCCAGACCGGTCACCTCCAGGTCCAGGCGCGAGGCTACCTGGACGATCACAAGATCCGTCAGGTGGTGCCCGACGTCATCGGTCTGGCCGACACGCTCCGGCGGGAGCTCGTCACCGACGAGGTCACGGCGCGCGCCTCGGCCTTCGCCCTGGTGTCGAGCGCCGACCGCAGCTACGGGCTCCAGATCTCCGGCGTCCAGCCCGAGCACGAGCCCGACGTCTCGAGCCTGCCCGGCCTGGTGAAGCAGGGCCGCTACCTCAGTGACCCCACCGCCGCGGAGATCGTCATCGGCAGCATCATGGCCCGCAACCTCCGGGCACAGATCGGCGACGAGCTGACCATCATGGGCAGCGGCCGCGACGGCTCCTTCGCCGCCGCGGTGGTGACCGTCGTTGGCATCTTCGCCAGTGGTGTGCCCGACATCGACCGCAGCTTCGCCGAGGTCCCGCTGCGCTTCTTCCAGGACACCTTCTCGATGGACGGCGCGGGCCACGCGGTGGTGATCATGGCGCCGTCGCTGATCCAGGTCGGCTCGGTCGCCAAGCGGATCGAGTCCCTGCTGCCCGCCGGCGAGGATCTGGTCGTGCACGACTGGGACGCGCTACTGCCGGGGCTCAAGCAGGCGATCCAGGCCGACTTCGCGAGCGCCTGGTTCATGTATGCCGTGCTCATCGTTCTGGTCGCGTTCAGCGTGCTCAACACCCAGCTGATGTCGGTGCTCGAGCGGACCAAGGAGTTCGGCATCGTGATGTCGCTCGGCGTCACCCCGGGCCGCCTCGGCCGGCTGGTGATGCTCGAGACGAGCCTGATGGCGGTGCTCGGGATGGTGCTCGGGGTGGTGCTGGGCGGCGCGCTGGTGCTGTGGCTCGGCCATCAGGGTTTCACCTACCCCGGACTCGAGGAGATGGCCGGGAAGTTCAACCTGCCGAGTCGAATCTACCCACAGCTCTCTGCCTCCGGGTTGCTGATGGGACCGACGATCGTGTTGCTCGGGTGTCTCGCGGCCGCTCTCTACCCGGCGCTCCGGCTGCGCTGGCTGGAGCCGGTGGCGGCGATGAGGGCGGCGTGATGCGCAGCCTCCGGATCACGCTCCGTCTCGCCTGGCGCAACCTGTGGCGCAACTACCGCCGAACCCTGATCATGCTCGGCGCCATCGTCGTCGGCGCATGGGCCATGATCTTCATGACCGCGCTCATGCGGGGCATGGTCGACGACATGGTCGACGACGGGATCCGGGCGCTGCCGGGCCACGTCCAGATCCACCACCCTGGCTTCCGCGACGACCCCACCGTCGCCAACGTCATGGCGCCAGCCTCCGGGGAGCTGCTCGAGGCCCTCGGGAACCCGGACGTGGTCGCCTGGACCACTCGGGTGCGGGTGCCGGCGGTGATCTCATCGGAGCGCGACACCCGCGGCGTCACCCTGGTCGGCATCGACCCCGCGCGCGAGCGGGACCTCAGCTTTGTCGCCGACGACGTGGTTGATGGTCGCTACCTGGACGGCCCCGACGACGACGGTCTGATCGTCGGCCGCAAGCTGGTCGATACGCTGGAGACCGGCCTCGGCAAGCGGGTTGTCGTCATGAGCCAGGATCGGGACAACCAGATCGCGGACCGGGGCTTCCGAATCGTCGGCATCTTCGACGCCACGCTCGATCAGAACGAGGAGGCGTTCATCTTCGCCGGCGAGAAAACGCTCCAGAAGCTGCTCGGCATCGGCGATGCGACCTCCGAGCTCGCCATCCTCGGCGCCGACTACCGCCACGTTGACGGCCTGACCGCCGCGATCGCCGCCGCCGCCGGGCCCGACCTCGAGGTCCGGCCGTGGACCGAGCTCGATCCCTACCTCGGCGCCATGGTCGGTGTGATGGACGGCTTCGTCGTCGTCTTCATCGTCGTCGTTTTCCTGGCGCTGTCGTTCGGGCTGGTCAACACCCTGGTCATGGCGGTCTTCGAGCGGGTGCGTGAGATCGGGCTCATGCTCGCCCTCGGAATGACACCGCGCAGCATCCTCGGCCAGATTGTCGCCGAGTCGGTGCTGCTGCTCGTCATCGGTCTGGTGATCGGCAACCTGGCCGCGGTCGCCACCATCGAGCCGCTCAAGGGCGGGATCGACGTGTCGATCGTCGGCGAGGGTATGGAGATGTGGGGCTCCTCCAGCGTCCTCACCCCAGCGCTTTATCTGAAGGACATCGTCATGGCGAACGCCATCGTCCTCATCCTCGGCTTCTTCGCCAGCCTGTCGCCCGCGTGGCGGGCGTCGCGCTACGACCCGATTCGAGCCATCACGAAGGTGTGACCATGAACAGCGTCAAATGCATCGACCTGTGCAAGACCTATCATCAGGGCGACGTCGAGGTGACCGGCCTCGACCACGTCGACCTCTCAATCGCCGACGGCGGCTTCGTCTGCCTGTCGGCGCCGTCCGGTGGCGGCAAGACCACCCTGCTCAACGCGATCGGCGGCCTCGACACCCCGGACAGCGGCGAGATCTGGCTCGCCGGCGAGCGGGTGGACACCCTCGGTAAGGGTGAGCGCGCCGACCTGCGACTGCACCGCATCGGATTCGTCTTCCAGGCGTACAACCTGATCCCGGTGCTGACCGCGCGGGAGAACATCGAGTTCGTCATGGAGGTGCAGGGCGTACCGACCGAGCAGCGCCGCGCTCGTTCCGACGAGCTGCTCGCCGAGGTCGGGCTGTCCGGGCTCGGCGACCGCCGGCCGGCGCAGCTGTCGGGCGGCCAGCAGCAGCGGGTCGCGGTCGCGCGGGCGATCGCGTCGCGGCCGGCGCTGGTGCTCGCCGACGAACCGACCGCCAACCTCGATTCGCAGACCGCCGAGCAGCTCATGGAGCTTTTCGTCGAGCTCAACGAACACCACGGCACGACCTTCGTCATCGCCACCCACGACGAACGGGTCAAGCGCTACGCCCGCCGGGTGATCCACATGCTCGACGGCCGGATCGTCGACGACGAGCGGCGCGAGGCGGCGTAGGGGTGCGATCGGTGTCCTTCCGACCCCCTCCCGCACCCTCTCCCTCGCGATGCTCGAGGCTGAGGAAGGAGAGGGAGTGGGCAAAGGAGATGGAGAGGGCGGTTTCCGTTCTCGATGTCGCTCCCGATCCCGACGTGGCGTTTCGGGAACGGGATCGGGAACGGGATCGGGATCGATCCGGCAGACGCAGTCTCACCCGTCTCGCCTGTCTGACGTCGATGCTGCTGTTCTCCTGGAGCGCGCGAGCCGCCGACATCGACCTCACCGGCCGGATCAGCCCGCAGGCCTCGGTCACGACCTACCAG
>JASFPU010000131.1:0-7635 GCA_050115855.1 Holophagae bacterium | reverse complement strand
CGACGTACCAGGCGACGGCGGCGACCACCGGTCGAAGGTTGACCAGAGCGTCGGGCGGAAACCGGTCGCGCCAGGTCCCGCCCCGCTGCTGACGGGCGAACCGGTCCGCCGGCAGCATCAGGTCGGCCGGCCCGCGTCCGAAGTGCCCGGGAGGCCGGAGCAGCACGTGGTCGAGGTCGACCGACTCGAGAATCGACCGGACCCGGCCCGGATCGTAGGCGTCGGTCTTGCGGAAGATCAACACCTTGGGGTGGTCGTAGACGGTGAACGCCTCCTCCGCCCACTGGTCGTTGATCACCAGCGGCCCGAGCCGCGGCGGTGACGTGAACACCGCGGCGAGCTCGAAGCCCAGGTTGCCCGAGGTCTGACCGGCCTCGGCGTCGATGAAGCAGGCGATCACCGAGCGGTCCGGCGGACAGCCGATGAGCTCGCGGTAGTAGGTCGTGACCAGCGGGAACCGCTCCGGAATCCGGGTCAGGCTGGCCCACTGACGGTTCGACGACACCGCGATGACGTCCGCTCGATCGAGGATGTCGAGCATGCGATCACGCTTGCGCGCGTCATCGTTCCAATACAGCTCGAGGGTGAGGTCGCGCTGGTACAGACCGCCGTAGGGATCGTAGCCGTCGAGCCGCAGCGGCAGCCCGTCGTCCCAGGACGACTCGTTGGCGATGGCGCCGCCCTCGAACGCCAGCTGCCGATCGTCGGCCCCCTCGAGCTCGAACCGGATCGACATCGAATCGCCCTGGGTCAGCGCGATCGGCGTGGCGAGCGCCAGGCTGCAGCTGAAGCCCGCGTCGTCGGCGACGCACGGCCCGGCAGCGCTGCGATCGCCGACGGCGTCGAGATGCACCGTCGCCGCCAGCTCGGGCGCACGGTCGAGCGGGCGGGGGCCGTCAGCACGCTCGACCACCACACGTGGCAGCTCGATGCGCCGGAGCGCCCCGTCGACGTGGGGGCCGAACTGGATCTGAAGCGGCCGGTCGGCGGTCAGCCGCGCGTCGTACGGCACCGGCACCGGTCGCCGAACGGTGCCGGACGAGGTGTCGACGACGAGGTTGACCGGCCCCGGAATCTCGGCGAGCAGCCACCGCGATGCCGCCTCGCGGGTCACCGGACGGAGGTAGATCCCGGTGAAGGCGACCGCGTAGAGCAGCGTCGAGACGCCGACCACGACGCCGACCGAGAGTGCGACCCGACGACGCCACGGTGCGGCACCGGCGCGCGCGGCGGTCACCAACACCCAGGCTGCGAAGAACGCGAGCGCCGGGTAGATCGGCAGCTGGTAGCGCATCATCGGGTTGTCGCCCATCGACTGCCAGATGAAGTAGCCCGCCGTCCAACCGGTCACCAGGGCGAGCGGTCCGAGCCCGCGGCGGACCACCCGGACCGCGGCCGAGCCGAGCCCGACGAAGGCGAGCACGCCGAGCGGCAGGCCGAGGCCCCAGAGCACGAGGTTGCGGCCGGCGAAGAGCACCGACCGGCGTGCCCACTGCATCGCCGGCGGCCAGTCCGCACCCGGACCGCTGAGGCCGCGCAGGCTCTCGATCGCGTGCACCCAGCGCGGGTTGAGACCGACGTCGAAGAATCCCGGGCCGATGAAGGCGTACGGCTGCAGCACGCGGAAGCACAGCCCGAAGACCAGACCCGAAGCGATCAACACGACCACCGTCGGCAGCAGCTGGGCCCGGCGGCGGCACGCGTCGACCCCGGCGAGGCGGAGCGCCTGGGCGGCGGGCAGCAACAGCACGACCGGTGCCGCGCTGAGCTTGGCCGCCACCGCGGCGGCCGCCGCGGCGCCGAACAGCAGCCCGAGACCGAGCCGGGCGGTGGCCAGGTGGCGGCGTGCGGTCGGCCCGTCGTCGGGGCCGTGCTCGCCGGCGGGCTCAGCGACCCGGACCGCCAGGTAGAGCGACAGTGTGATGAAGAAGACCTGCGGCAGATCGACGGTGAAGTAGTGGGCGTGCTGGATGTGGAGCACCGCGACGGCGAGAAAAAACGCCGCGAGAAGTCCGGTCCGACGGTCGGCGAGCCGTGCGCCGAGCGCGAAGACGAGGCAGATCGTGAGCAGGTCCCAGACGGTGGACATCAACCGCCCGGCGGTGCGGATGGCGACGAGGTCGGTCCTGTCGAGCGCCTCGCCGATCATCCTGACCAGCACCACCGGGTAGGTGCCGTAGACGAACTGGGAGTGGCTGCCGACGTTTTCCGGGTTGAGGGTCGACCGACCGGTGTCGAAGTAGTCGAGCAACCCCTGGTCCGGCTGCAGCGCGGTCGTCACCATGCTGATGAAGCGCTCGTCGGGGTGGAGCAGGTTCGCCCCACCCCAGTCGTAGCCGGCGAACCGCAGGGCGCTGGCGAGGGCGAGGACGAGCAGCAGGGCGGCCAGCGCCGTCCGGCGGTCCAGGTCCCGCGCACCGAGCGTCATCTCAGCGTGACCCCGCGGCGCCGAGCGAGAGCACCGAGATGAACGTCCGTCCCGGGACGCGCGACGGGTGTGTCGTCACGGTCGCGTTCGGCAGTCGACGGCGCAGAACGGCGAGGCTTGCCTGGTCGTCGGGCTGGAGCAGGAACAGGTGCGCACCACCCCGGCCGGCGGTCGCGTCCAGCCGATCCGGGTCGAGGGCCAGGTCGACGCCCGGCAGACCGGCCTCGAACGCCACCAGCCGGGTGTCGACCCAGTGCGGATGAGGCACGACGTGGACTCGTTCCGGCGGTACGCCGACGGTGATCGCCCCCCGCACCACGTCGCCGAGCTCGGACGCGTTCCAGGTGCTGTGGTCCCACGCCTCGGCGAACACCGTGTGCACGACGGTGTGGCTCGCGACAGCCGACGTCGCGACCAGGGCGACCGCCACGACCGACGCGAACCATCGGCCGGGTCGGCCGGCGATCGATGACCGCAGCCCCCCGACGAGGGCGCCGAGACCGATCCCCGCAGCGGTGAAGACCGGCACCAGCGCACCGGCACAGCGCACCAGCGACGGCGCCGACTCGGGTCGCAGCGGTGCGACGATGGCGGGCAGCATGAGCAGTGGCAGCGCGACGATGAGGCCCGCCAGATCGAGCCGGCGGCCGGCGACGGCGCCTGTCACCGCCAGCATCAGGCCGAGGCCGAGCAGCGCGCCCGCCACCGCGTCGAGCGCCGGACGGCCGGTGCCGCCGTGGAACCAGGCGCCGCCATCGGAAACCACCGGCAGCGCCAGGACGCGTCCGGTGCGTTCGACCAGTCCTTCCTGAACCGAGGTGTCCCGCTCGCCGACGGTGGCGCCGAGCCACCACAGTGGCCCCATCGCCGGTGCCGGGTCCGGCGCCGCCTCGAGCGCCGGCAGGCCGGTGACCAACGCGGCCACGACGACAACGGTGAGACCCGCGACCAGCTGCCGTCGCCGGGATGAAACCGTGGCGATGCCGAGGATCAGAATGACGACGACGGCGGCGAGCAGCGACCGTGCGGTGGTGTGGCAGAGGATTGCGAGTCCGACAGCGACGCCGACACCGACGAAGTCGGCCCGCCGGCCGTGTCGGAGACCTCGGACCAGGAAGGCGAGGGCGGCGGCGACCAACGTGGGGTACCAACCGGCCGGCAGTCCGAGCCGGGACAGCAGATCGGGCCACGACCCGACGGCGGTGAGCGCGGCTGCGCACAGGCCGGCCGACCGTCCGGCAAGCTCGCGGCCGAGCAGAAAGACGAACGGGATCGCGGCGGCACCGGCGAGCAACGAACCGATCTTCAGGGCGAGAAAGATCAGCCCACCCGCGAGCGGCACGATGGCCGCCGTGCCGACCACCGGAATCGGGTACCATCCGCCGGCGCTCGACGGCGTGACGATCGGCGGATCGGCCGAGCCGATGGCCTCGACCGCGGTCAGCAGCTCGGCGTGGACGCTGGTCATTTCGGCGGGCACCGATTCGAGCTCGACACCACGGACGCACATCGCGAGGACGGTGAGCCCGGCCACCGCCACGGTCGTCCGGTTCGGCGTCAGCAGCCGGAGCGAGTCGGCGAGCTGCGGCCATCGGAGCGGTCGAGCGCCGACACCGAGCCCGATGACAATCAGCACGACGGCGACCAGCCACGGGATCAGGACATCGACCCCGAGACGGTTGTTCCGGGCCGCGAAACCGGCAATGGCGGCGGCCACCAGGGCCGACGCGACGAACACCGGGCGGGCTCGGGGATCGGCACTGCCGACGTCGGCCGTGGCCGCCGTCACCGCGCCGGGGATCTCGCCGCGGCGCACGGCGAACCCGACACACCCCACGGCGCCGACCGCGAGCACGGCGGCGACCGGCACCGCCGGCTCGCTGCCGGCCAGGAGGGCGCGGGCGACCAGCATGAGCACGAACGCGCTGGCCAGACCGAGCGGCAGTGGACCGGGTCCGCCCGCCCGTTGCAGCCGTTCGATCAGATGACGGGATCGGGTTGAGCGGATCGTGGCTTCCTCAACGGGTGTGGGCGGCGCTTCCGCGACGCCCGTCTCCGACCACAGCTCGGCCAAGGTGGGCAGCCCCGGCGGCTCCGGACGCCAGAACCGGAGCTTGGCCACGACGTAGTCGAGCAGTGAGAGCTGGTTCATCGCCGTGCCGTGAGCAGGGATTCGAACAGGGCCTCGTAGCCGGCGGCGCAGGCGTCGGGAGCGAACCGCCGGGCGACCTGATCCGGATCTCCGGCGTATGCGTCGGGTCGATCGAGCACCGCGAGCATCTTGGCGGCGAGGTCGTCGGCGTCACCGATCGCGGCGACCTCGCCCATGCCGGTCAGGGCGGCCGGCTGGCGCACGCCGGGCAGATTCGACGCGACCACTGGCACGCCGTGCATCATCGCCTCGATCTGGACCAGGCCGAAGCTCTCGGTCCGGTTGAGGCTGGGGACGACGAGCAGATCGAGGTTGGGGTAGTAGGCCGCCATCTCGGCCGGGGTCAGCACACCGAGGAAGTGCCAGGCGCCGGCTGCCTGGAGCTCGGCAATGGTCGGTTCGAGCCGTTCGAAGTACGACCGTTCACCGAGCACGTCCTCGTGCTGGCCGGCGTAGAGCACCGTGGCGTCGGGGTAGCGCCGGCGGACGGCGGGGAGCGCGTCGAGCAGGACCTCGACCCCCTTCTCCGACGCGAACCGGGTCGCCATGCCGATCACCGGGCGCCGGTTCTCGACGCCGGTCGCGGCGGCCAGGGCCCGGACCGCCGCGGCGTCCGACGCCGGCAGCTCGACCGGCGGTAGGATGGTCTCGACCTTGTCCGCGAAGCGCTGCAGGAACGGCGAGCCGGCGGCGAAGTCCGGCGTGTAGGTGACCAGCCGGTCGCAGGTCCGGGCGGCGAGGTCGTTCATGACGTGGACGACCTGGTTGACGGCCACGTTGAACAGCCCGGGCGGCAGCTTGAGATCGCAGTGGTAGGTCAGCACCGCAGGTTTGCCGAACAGCCGGGCCCGCAGCCCGACCCCGAAGGCGTCGAACTGGGGCAGGTGAAGGTGGACGACGTCGTGCTGTCGCACCAGTCGGGTCGCCACGAGGCCGATGGTGGGCATGATGACGCCCTTGGAGATCCGGAGCAGGACCGGGATCCGCACCACCCGGACGCCGTCCGCCACGGAGTCGCGCGGCGTCGTCGGGTCGAACTGCGAGGTCATCACCGTGACCTCGTGGCCGCGCGCGGCGAGTGCGGTGGCGAGCCGTTCGGTGAAGATCGTGAGTCCGCTGGTGTGGGGCCGGTAGTAGGTGAGGACTTGGAGGATCTTCACGACGGCCCCTTCCGATCAGTCGAACAGCTGACGGTGGTCCGCGACCCAGTCGGCGAGCCGCCGGATCCCCTCCTCGGGACCCACCGTGGGACGCCAACCGGTCGCCTCGGCGTAGCGGGAGATGTCGGAGACGAAGGTCTTCTGGTCACCCGGGCGCCAGTCGTCGAAGCGCACCGAGGTCGGTGCGCCGGTCACGGCCTCGAGGATCGGGCCGAACTCGGCCCACACCGACAGGGTGTTGTCCGAACCGCCACCCAGGTTGTAGATGCCGCCCGCGACCCGGTCGATGCTGCCGACCGCCAGGTCGTAGGCGTCGAGCAGGTCGCCGACCCAGAGCAGGTCGCGCACCTGCTTGCCGTCGCCGTAGATGGTGATCTCCCGTCCGAGCACCGACGAGATCACGAACCACGCCACCCAGCCCTGATCCTCGATGCCGAACTGGCGCGGGCCGTAGATGCAGCTCTGGCGGAACACCACGGTCGGCAGGCCGTAGATCCGATGGAAGTCGCGGACGTACTGGTCGCCGGCGCCCTTCGAGCAGCCGTAGGGCGAGTGGAGATCGAGCGGCTGGCTCTCCGACACTCCGCCGGCCGGATCGACCAGGCTGTAGCGGGTGTCGTCCTCGACCACCCGGGCGCCGCCGAGCTCGCCGTACACCTTGTTGGTCGACGCGTAGATCACGATCGGCTCGCGGCCCGAGCGGCGCGCCGCCTCGAGCACATTGAACGTGCCGAGCGCGTTGACCTCGAAGTCGTGGCGTGGCTCCTCGACCGACGTGGTGACCGCGACCTGTGCCGCGAGGTGGACGACGACGTCGGCGTCGCGGATCGCCCGCTCGACGGCGTCGGCGTCGCGGACGTCGGCCTCGATCAGCTCGAACGCGTCGTCGCCGAGCGTGTCGCGGAACCAGACCAGGTTGTGCCGGCTGCCGGGGCGCGACAGGTTGTCGAGCACCCGGACCCGCTCGCCGCGGCGCACCAGCCGATCGACGTAGTTGGCGCCGATGAAGCCGGCACCGCCGGTCACCAGGTACCTCACTGAGCCGCCTCCTCGGGCGCCGGCAGGTCGCGCGTGCCGAGCAGGCGTCGGAGCCGGTCGGCGACGCCGCGGCCGTCCGGCGCCCGGCGGAGCAGCGCCGCGACACCGAACGCCGAGGTCAGCCCGAAGGTGATCGCGTGGGCCGCCACCGCGAACGCGAGTGCGGCCGTCGACGCGACGCCGCACAGGGCGAGCGCGCCGACCCAGGCCGCCTCGTAGACCCCGACCGCACCCGGGGACGACGGCAGCGCGATGCCGAACGCCAGCACTCCGATGCCGAAGGCCGCCCAGCCGAGCGGAGCGGCGGGGAGAAAGGCACGCAGGACGAGCCAGAAGAAGAGCACCGCCAGCGCCCACGAGACCGCCAGCCAACCGGCCGCCGCGAGCAGCCGACGGGGTCGGGCGAAGCCGTCGAGGCTCGCCGCGAGCCGCGGCAGCCAGCGCGCGATCCTCGGCCGTCCGGCGAGCCGGGGTTCGAGCCACCCCACCAGACGATGGCGGTTGCGCGCCGCGACCATCAGACCGGCGATCGAGCACGCCGCGATGACCGCCGCAGGGAGCACCGGGGTGCGCTCCATTCCGACCCCGACGACAGGCAGCGCAGCGAGCAGAATGCTGGCTGCGAACAGCACGTCGAGCACCCGCTCGGTCGCCACCGCCGCTGCGCCGCCGACCACGCCGAGACCTGATCGACGACCGACCAGCACGGACCGGATCGCCTCGCCGGCGCGCAGCGGCAGCAGGTTGTTGCCCAGGTAGCCGATGTTGAGCGCGGCGAACGAGCCACCGACAGCGATCCGCCCGTCGACCAGCTGGCTGGCCGCGGCGGCGCGGGCGATCAGGCCGGCGACGCTGAC
>JASFPU010000130.1:0-7643 GCA_050115855.1 Holophagae bacterium | reverse complement strand
CCGCGGCCAAGAAGCCCGCGGCGAAAAAGGCCGATGACGAGCCCACAGCCCCGAAGACGACCGCGACGAAGGCGACCGCCGACGCCGAAGAGCCGAAGAAAAAGGCGCCGGCGAAGAAGCAGGCGGTTGCGACAACGATGATCAAGATCACCCAGGTGAAGAGCCAGATCGGCTTCCAGAAGCACCAGCGCAAGGTGCTCGCCGGTCTCGGTCTCGGCCGTGTTGGCCGCAGCGTGACGCGCGCGGACGACCCGTGCATCCGAGGCATGGTCAACAAGGTGTCCCATCTGGTGACTGTCGAGAAGGTGGAGGGCTGAGATGGCCAACGAGCTGCACAACCTCAAGCCGGCCGCAGGCGCGACCCGCAAACGCAAGCGGATCGGTCGCGGCCCGGGATCGGGCACCGGCAAGACGGCGGGTCGCGGCCACAAGGGCCAGCGCTCGCGTTCGGGCTACAGTCGTCGCTGGGGTTTCGAGGGCGGTCAGATGCCGCTCGTCCGGCGGATCCCGAAGCGCGGATTCACCAACATCTTCCGGACCTCGTACCAGGTCGTCAATCTGCGCGACCTCGACCGGGTGTTCGAGGCGGGCGAGACGGTGTCCCTCGAGCTCATGGCCGACCGCGGGCTGATCCGGAGCGGTGAGACACCGGTCAAGATCCTCGCCGCCGGCGAGCTCGGTAAGAAACTGACGGTTCAGGCGCACGCCTTCTCGAAAAACGCCCAGGCCGGGATCGAGGCCGCGGGCGGCAGCTGTGAAGTGGTGACCAAGTGATCGACAGCTTTCGCAACATCTTCGCCATCCCCGACCTGCGCAACCGGGTGATCTTCACCTTTGCCCTGCTCGCGGTGTACCGCATCGGCGCATTCATCCCCATCCCGGGGGTCGATCCGGTCGCGATCCGCGAGTTCACCACGGCGGCACAGGGCACCGTGCTCGGGTTTCTGAACCTGTTCTCGGGCGGCGCGCTCGGCCGAATGACGGTCTTCGCGCTCGGTATCATGCCGTACATCTCGGCGTCGATCATCCTGCAGCTGCTGACCGTCGTCTGGCCGTACCTGGAGAAGCTGTCCAAGGAGGGCGAGCTCGGTCGCCGCAAGATCACCCAGTACACGCGGTACGGAACCGTGGTGCTGTCCGTGATCCAGGCGCTCGGCATCTCGTTCTTCCTCGAGCGGACGACCGCCCCCGGCGGTGCGCCGCTGGTGCCCGAGGATCTCCAGGGTTGGGGCTTCCGGCTCATGACCGTGCTCACGCTGACCACCGGGACCGCCTTCGTGATGTGGCTCGGCGAGCAGATCACCGAACGCGGCATCGGCAACGGCATCTCGCTGATCATCTTCGCCGGCATCGTGGTCGGCCTGCCGAGCGCCATCATCAACACCATCACCGACGTCCGCACCGGCGCGTTGAGCGTCATCACGATCGCGCTGCTGGTGATCTTCATGGTGGCCGTGGTCGCCGCGATCGTCTACATGGAGCGGGCGCAGCGGCGGATCCCCATCCAGTACGCCAAGCGCGTGGTCGGCCGCCGGGTCTACGGTGGCCAGAGCACGTACCTGCCGCTGCGGCTCAACACCGGCGGCGTGATCCCGGTGATCTTCGCCGCGTCGATCATGTCGTTTCCGCAGACCCTGGGCCAGATGATCGACAATCGATGGCTGCAGCGTATCGTCGAGGCGCTCAACTACGGTGAGCCGCTGTACAACCTGATCTACTTCCTGTCGATCATCTTCTTCTGCTACTTCTACACGTCGATCATCTTCAACCCCGAGGACACGGCCGACAATATGCGCAAGTACGGCGGCTTCATTCCGGGCATCCGGCCCGGCAAGCGGACCGCCGAGTTCATCGATCGGATCCTGACCCGCATCACCCTGGTCGGCGCGCTGTACCTGGCGTTGGTCGCGATCCTGCCGCAGATCCTGATCTCCGGTTTCAAGGTGGCGACGATCCCGATGATCGGGCCGACCCTGGACGCGATGCTGCCGCGCTGGTTCACCGAGGGCCTGGGCATCAAGTTCTTCTTCGGCGGCACCTCGCTGCTGATCGTCGTCGGCGTCGCGATGGACACCGTGCAGCAGATCGAGTCGCAGCTCGTGATGCGTCACTATGACGGTTTCATGCGCCGGGGCCGGATTCGCGGGAGACGCTGATGGCCCCGTCGTACTCGAGCCTCAACCTGGTGTTGCTGGGCCCGCCGGGCTCCGGCAAGGGCACCCAGGCACGGCTGCTCGCGGAGCGCTACCAGCTGCCGCACATCTCGACCGGCGACATGCTGTGGGGCGAGGTGGCCAGCGGCAGTGGTCTCGGCGGCTCGGTCGAGCGCGATCTCGACTGCGGCGAGTTGGTGTCGGACCGGGTGTTGAGCGGGATGATCCTGCAGCGCCTCGATCGCGACGACTGCGCCCGCGGCTTCATCCTCGACGGCTATCCGAGGCGGCTCGCGCAGGCCGAGCTGCTCGACGGGATCCTCGCCGAGCTCGGTCGCAGGATCGAGCGCGTCGTGCTGCTCGACGTGCCGGATGGCGTCCTCATCGATCGTCTGGCGGGGCGTCTGGTCCACCCGGGCACCGGCCGCACCTATCACGAGATCTCCGATCCGCCCGAGCGGTCGGATGTCGACGACGTGACCGGGGAGCCGCTCGAGAGGCGGGAGGACGACCGCGGCTCGGTGGTGCGCGACCGGCTCCGCGTCTACCACGAGCACGCGCCGAAGGTGGTCGAGTACTACCGGAATCGGGGCCTGCTCGTCACCATCGACGGCAACCGGAGCATCGATCGGGTGTTTGAGGCGATCGACCGGTCGATCGCGGAGCGGGTGGTCGCATGATCGTCCTGAAGTCGTCCGCCGAGCTCGACGCGATGGACCGCGCCAACCGCGTGGTGCACCGGGCGCTGACGGCCGTCCGACGGGCGGCGGCGCCGGGCGTGACGACCGCCGAGCTCGATGCCATCGCGGAGGAGCTGATCCGGACGTCGGGCGGTGTGCCGGCGTTCAAGGGCTACCGCGGCTTTCCGGCGACCCTGTGCACCTCGATCAACGACGAGATCGTTCACGGCATCCCGTCGAACCGCGTCCGCCTCGCCGAGGGAGATCTGCTCAGCGTCGACTGCGGCGTCGTGCTCGACGGCTTCTTCGGCGACGCGGCCACCAGCTTCGGCGTCGGCGACGTCAACGGCGTTGCCGGCCGGCTCATGGAGGTCACCAGGGCGTGCCTCGACGACGCGGTCGAGCAGGTCCGCCCGGGCAACCGTCTCGGCGATGTCGGTGCGGCGGTCCAGGCGCGGGCCGAAGGCGCCGGTTTCGGTGTCGTGCGCGAGTTCGTCGGCCACGGCATCGGCCGTGCGCTGCACGAGGAACCGCAGGTTCCGAACTACGGATCGGCCGGCCGGGGCCAGGTCATGAAGCCCGGGCTGGTGATCGCCATCGAGCCGATGATCACGGCGGGTAGCTGGCGGGTCAAGGTCGATGATGACGGCTGGACAGCGAGGACGGAAGACGGTAAACTCGCTGCCCATTTTGAGTTCTCGGTGGCGGTCACGCCAGACGGCCATCGTGTGCTCGGTCTCGAGGAGTGACGTCAATGGCCAAGGAAGAGGCGATCGAAGTGGTCGCAACGGTGGTCGAACCGCTCCCCAACGCGATGTTCCGCGTCGAGTTGGAGAACGGCCACGAGGTGCTCGCGCACATCTCTGGGAAGATGCGCAAGCACTTCATTCGCATTCTTCCCGGTGACAAGGTTCTGGTGGAGCTGTCGCCCTACGATCTCAAGCGTGGGCGGATCGTCTACCGATACAAGTGAGGGAACGACGATGAAAGTTCGTCCATCGGTCAAACGGATGTGTTCGAAATGCAAGATCATTCGCCGCAACGGCGTGATCCGGGTTCTGTGCGAGAACCCGAAGCACAAGCAGCGTCAGGGCTGATCGGGGAGGCAAGCGGTGGCACGGATTGCAGGTGTTGAACTGCCGGCGGCGAAGCGGGTCGAGATCGGCCTGACGTATATCTACGGCATCGGCCGGACCAGAGCGTTGCAGATCCTCGACAAGGCCAAGGTCGAAGAGGGCATCAAGGTCAAGGACCTGTCCGAGGACGAGGTGCTGCGGATCCAACGCGTGCTCCAGGACGAGGGCGGTGTCGAGGGCGACCTGCGCAAAGAGGTCGCGATGAACATCAAGCGGCTGATCGAGATCGGCTGCTATCGAGGCATCCGCCACCGTCGCGGTCTGCCGGTGCGCGGCCAGCGGACGCACACCAACGCGCGAAACCGTAAGGGTCCGCGGCGCCAGGCGGTTGCCGGTAAGAAGAAAGTCACCAAGTAGGCGGGAGAGAGAGCATGGCTGCAGATCGCAAGACAGCGCGCAAACCGCGCCGCGAGCGCAAGAATGTGCCGCACGCAGTGGCCCACATTCACGCCTCGTTCAACAACACCATCGTCACCTTCTCGGACCCCGCCGGCGGCACTCTGTGCTGGTCGTCCGGAGGGCGCATCGGCTACAAGGGGTCGCGCAAGGGCACGCCCTATGCCGCCCAGCTGGCGTCGAAGAACGCGGCCGAGCAGGCGCAGGATCACGGTGTTCGCAGCTGCGACATCACGGTCAAGGGCCCCGGTCCGGGGCGTGAGTCGGCGATCCGCGCGGTCGCGGCGAGCGGGCTCGACATCCGCAGCATCCGCGACGTCACGCCGATCCCACACAACGGCTGCCGCCCGCGCAAGCGGCGCCGGGTCTGAGGAGTCATCATGGCACGATACAGAGGACCGGTCTGTCGTCTCTGCCGGCGCGAGGGAATGAAGCTCTTCCTGAAGGGCGAGCGCTGCTACAAGGAGAAGTGCGCCATCGAGCGCCGCAACGTTCCGCCCGGCCAGCACGGCCAGGGCCGCCGCCGCAAGGTGCGCGCCTATGGACTGCAGCTCAGAGAGAAGCAGAAGCTCCGCCGGATCTACGGTCTGCTCGAGAACCAGTTCCACCGCACATTCGAGAAGGCCAGCCGTCAGAAGGGCGTGACCGGCGAGAACCTGCTCAACATGCTCGAGCTGCGGCTCGACAACGTGGTCTACTCGCTCGGCTTCGCGTCGTCGAGGAACCAGGCCCGGCAGCTCGTCCGTCACGGCCACATCGAGGTCGACGGCCGGCGGGTCGACGTTCCGTCGTTCCGGGTCAAGCCCGGCATGGAGATCGCGGTGCGCGAGCGGTCCCGCAAGGTTCCTGCGATCACCGACGCGGTGGAGTTCGCCCAGGGCCGCGGCATCCCGCCCTGGCTCGAGATCGACGGCGCCGCGCTGACCGGCAAGGTGCTCGAGATTCCGAGCCGCGAGGACGTCCGGTACCCGATCCAGGAGCAGCTCATCGTCGAGCTCTACTCCCGATAGGCTGGAGGATCAATGATCTGGCACGAGTTTCAGCGCCCGTCGCAGGTCCAGCCGGAGGAGGAAGACCGTTCGGAGACCTTCGCACGGTTCATCGCACAGCCCTTCGAACGGGGCTGGGGCACCACCGTCGGCAACGCCCTGCGGCGCGCTCTGCTGTCGTCGATTCCGGGTGCGGCGATCACCGCGGTCAAGATCGAGGGCGCCGACCACGAGTTCTCGGCGGTCCCCGGCGTGGTCGAGGACGTCACCGACATCATTCTCAACCTGAAGAAGATCCCGCTCAAGATCCACGGCCAGGAGCCGGTCGTCCTGACCCTCGAGGCCAAGGGGGCGGGCGAGGTCACCGCCGGTCAGCTCGTCGGGTCGCACCAGGTCGAGGTCATCGACCCGGAGGTCCACGTCGCGACGCTGTCGGTCGACGGTCAGCTCAAGATGAGCGTCCACGTCGCTCCGGGCCGGGGCTATGTCCAGGCCGAGGAGAACCAGACCGAGGACCTCGATGTCGGGTTCATTCCGATCGACTCGGCGCACTCGCCGGTGACCAAGGCCAACTTCCGCGTCGAGATGGCGCGGCTCGGCCGGATGACCAACTACGAGCGGCTGGTGCTCGAGGTCTGGACCAACGGCACCATCGGGCCCGAAGAGGCGCTGTCCCAGGCGGCCCAGCTCGTGCAGGGTCACATGGAGATCTACTCCCGCCTGTCGACTGTCGAGGAGATGGAGACCCTGCCCGAGGCCGAGACGGAGAGCGAGGAGGAGAGCGTGCTCGACGCGAGCATCGACACCCTCGAGCTCTCCATCCGGTCGATGAACTGCCTGAAGAACGCCAACATCCGCACCCTGCGCGATCTCGTCTCGAGGACCGAGAAGGAGATGGTCGAGATCCGCAACTTCGGCGAGAAATCGCTCAAAGAGGTGCGTGACAAGCTCGAGGTGCTTGGCCTCGGGTTCGGGATGAAGCTGGATATGTAGGAGCTGTCAGCTGTCAGCTCTCGGCTGTCAGCTTGAGGCCGGCACCGGCCGGCAGATCGAACACGGAGTAGACCGATGCGACATCGACGTCAAGGACGGAAGCTGGGAAGAACATCGGCCCATCGGACCGCGATGTTCCGCAATCAGCTGACCGCGCTGTTCACCCACGAGCGGATCATCACCACCCTGGCCAAGGCCAAGGAGCTGCGGCCGCTCGCCGAGCGCATGGTCACGCTCGCCCGCACCGACACCCTCGCCGCCCGTCGGCGGGTCGCCACCATGGTGGCCGACAAGGACGTCGCCCGGCGGCTGTTCGACGAGATCGCGCCGCGCTTCGCCGACCGTCCCGGCGGCTACACGCGGATCATGCGGCTCGGCCGGCGCCGCGGCGACAACGCCGAGATCGCCATCATCGAGTTCGTCGACTACGAGCTCGCCGACCACGTCGAGACCGGCGACGGCGGCGGCTCGAAGGGCTCGTTCCTCGACCGGGCCAAGGGCGTGTTCGGCGGTGGCGCCAAGGCGGCCGAGACCGGCGCAGCCGCCGCCGATCAGGCCGCGGCGGCCGACGAGGAGCCGGTCGAGGCGGAGGCGGTGGATGAGGCCGACGACGAGCCCGTCGAGGCCGAGCCCGTCGACGCGGAGGCCGCTGACGATACGGCCGACGAGCCGGTCGAGACCGAGCCGGCCGACGACGAGCCCGAGGTCACGGCCGACGAGGCTGCGGAGCCGGAGGTCGTCGACGACGAGGCCGACGAGGAGAAGAAGGACGGCTGACGGCCGCACGTGAGCACGACATTCCAGCGCCGCGGCAGATGCCGCGGCGTTGTTGTCTTTTCCGGCCCGTTCAGCGTCCGTCGATCATGACGCGTGGTCGACAAGGTCCGCGATGACCGACACGCGATCTTCAACGGTCGCTGCGTCGGGCGGGCAGACCGAGCTCACGACAAGACTGCTCTTGTCAGCTGGCCGGGGCACGAACAGGTGGATGTCGGTGACCGGTCCGTCGTCGTCCTCGTAGGTTCCCGCGACCCAGGTGGCGGTGCCGAGCTTGGTCTTGAGCGATCCCGTTTCGAGGACGCGTCCACGAGGGGATTGCCGCACACGCTCCTCGAACTCGGCCGGAGTCGCCGGCGCGACACCAGGCTGTCCCGGCGGATTTCCGATGAAGGTGTATCTGATGGAGGGGTGCTCTGCGTCCGTGAGCTCGAGCCAGTAGCTGTCATTGAGCGTGACGACGAGTCCGGGTGGAAGCGATGTCAACGTCACGTCGAGATTCTGGTTGCTTTGAGGCAG
>JASFPU010000129.1:0-7647 GCA_050115855.1 Holophagae bacterium | reverse complement strand
ACTGAGCCATCCGCGTCCATCGGGCCCTCGGTCCGGGGTTGCTGGAGTCGGTCTACCAGGCGCGTTTGTCGGTGGAGCTTCGAAGGTCTCGTCTTTGGGTTGACACGGAAGTCGAGATTCCGATCGAATATCGAGGTCTGAGAGTCAATGTCGGCTATCGGATCGATATGCTCGTCGAGCATTCGGTTGTCATCGAAAATAAGGTCGTCGAACGTCTCCTCCCGATTCATACTGCCCAACTGCTCACGTATTTGGAGTTGAGCGGTCGCCAGCTCGGGTATCTGTTGCACTGGAATGTCACTCTCATGAAATCGGGGATCCACCGGTTCGTCGTCGGGCCATGGGACACGAACAAAGGGAAGGGGCAAACGTGACAACGACCAGAACGGTTCACCGCCGGCACCGGATTGAGAGTGCATTGAAACACAAAGGGCACAAAGATCCACGAAGGTCCCACAAAGGGCACACCCGAAGGAGAGATCAATTCACCCAGGATCGATGGTGAGAAAGGTCGCCAGGCAACAAGCTCGAAATGCGCTTCTTGGTGGCTTCTTCGTGGTCCTTTGTGTGCTTGGTGTTTTCAACACGAGGTGCTGCCGGAAGCGACCGTCAATCTGGATCCGCAGCCCGCCGAAATACTGGTTGCGCTCGGCGCGAGTGAGGTCAGTAGCGTCGCTTTCCGTACTGGCGGTGAGTCCACAGGACGTTCAGGTGAGGGTGAAGCGGACAGTGAGGACATATCGCACGCGGAACGGGTGGTCGTTGTAGCGGCTGGGCTCGAACCGCCACTGCTCGACCGCGTCGACGGCTGATTGTTGGGTTGAGTGTATTTTCACATGGTGATAGGGTTTGCTGTGGAGACGAGCCCCGAGGCTTCATTGACACCTCAAGGGGTGTCGCTAGAATGAGGGCCGTCCGCGCCCGGTCGGGAATCAAGGAGGAGAAAAGTTGGAGCACTACGTCCCCATTCTGGTTTTCTCTCTCGTCGCGATCACGGTTCCGATTCTCCTCCTACTCGTCGCCAAGCTGGTTCGCTCCGGCTCGCCCGACCCGATCAAGGCCGAGGCCTACGAGTGTGGTGTCGAGCCGGCGTCGCTCGCCCTCGACACCCGGTTTTCCATCCGTTACTACGTCATCGCCGTGCTGTTCGTGGTCTTCGACGTCGAGACGATCTTCCTGTTCCCGTGGGCGGTCAGCTTCGACCGTCTCGCGCTGTTCGGCTTCATCGAGATGCTGATCTTCCTGACCATTCTCCTCGTCGGCTACGTCTACGCGTGGAAGAGAGGAGCCCTCGAGTGGGCATGATCGAGAACCGGTTTTCGCCGAGCATCATCACCACATCCTTCGACAAGGTCGTGAACTGGGCCCGGCGCAGCTCGCTGTGGCCCATGCAGTTCGGCCTCGCCTGCTGCGCCATCGAGATGATGGCGACCCTGGACTCGCGCAACGACCTCGCCCGGTTCGGTGCCGAGGTGTTTCGCGGCACCCCCCGACAGTCCGATCTGATGATCGTGTCCGGCACCGTGACCGAGAAGATGGCTCCGATGGTCGAGCGTCTGTACCACCAAATGGCCGACCCGAAGTGGGTGATTGCCATGGGCTCGTGCGCCACGTGCGGCGGCCCGTACCGGACCTACGCCGTGACCCAGGGTGTCGATCGGATCGTCCCGGTGGACGTCTACATTCCAGGTTGCCCGCCGCGCCCCGAGGCCCTGATCCACGGCATCATGACCCTGCAGAAGAAGATCGACGGCCTGACCATCGCGAAGACCGAAGCGTCGTGAGGACGACATGACGGACGACACCTCCAAGCCCCCGGACGGAGCACCGACCGACGGCGAGCAGCCGACCGATGCCAAGCCGAAGCTCAGCGACGAGGAGAAGGCGGCCAAAATCGCCGCGGCCAAGGCGAAGGCCGCGGCCAAGAAAGCGGCCGCGCAGGCCGCCGGCGACGCGCCGACCGAGCCCAAGCCTCCGTGGGAGGAAAAGCCCGTGCCGCCGGAGCGCGAGGACGCCGCCGACGACCCGGACGTCGCGGCCCTGTCCGGCGCCCTGGACGGGGCGGTGCTAGCCGCGGAGCGGTTCGCCGGTGACGTGACGGTCACGGTCCCCGCGGCCAGGATCGTCGACATCTGCCGCTACCTCAAGGACGAGCGGTCGTTCACCTTCCTCGTCGATCTGACGGCCGTCGACTGGCCCGAGCGCGAGGAGGGCCGGTTCGACGTCGTGTACTGGATGCACCGGTTCGACGACTCCCGGCGGCTGCGGGTGCTGACCGTGGTGGCCGAAGACCAGGTGATCGAGTCGGTGACCGGCGTCTGGAAGACCGCGAACTGGATGGAGCGGGAGGTCTACGACCTGTTCGGTATCGTGTTCGCCAACCACCCGAGCCTCGAGCGGATTCTGACCTGGGAGGGCTTTAACGGACACCCGCTTCGCAAGGACTTTCCGGTCGAGGGCATCGACACGGGCGCTGCCATCTACCCGGAGGTCTACCCTCCCGGTGGCGGGCCGACCGTCGAGGACGACGAGGAGGCGGCGACATGAGCGGTCCCGAGTCGTCCCTGTTCGACGTCGAGGAGATGGAGGTCAACTTCGGCCCCCAGCATCCTGCGACCCACGGCGTGCTCCGGGTGCTGGTTTCGCTCGACGGCGAGAAGATCATCGACGCCAAGCCGATCATCGGCTACCTCCACCGGGGCACCGAGAAGCTGTTCGAGACCATGGACTTTCCGCAGTGCATCCCGCACACCGACCGGATGGACTACGTTGCCGCTGCGACCAACAACCAGGGCTTCTGCGTCACCATGGAGAAGCTGCTCGGCATCACCATTCCTCCCCGCGCGGCGTACATCCGGATGATCCTCGCCGAGCTACAGCGGATCGCGTCTCACCTCGTGTGGTTCGGGACCCACGCCATCGACATCGGCGCCATTACGCCGTTCTTCTACAACTTCCGCGACCGAGACGAGATCCTCGACCTGTTCGAGGCTTATTGCGGTGCGCGTCTGACACTGAACACGATGAAGATCGGCGGTGTCCCGTTCGAGCTGCCCGACGGCTGGCTCGATCGCTGCCGGAGCGTCGTCGACGCGCTGCCGGCCAAGATCGACGAGTACGAAACCCTGCTCACGGACAACCGGATCTGGAAGAAGCGCACCATCGGCATCGGCGTGGTGTCGCCCGAAGACGCCGTCGAATGGGGTCTGACCGGACCGCCGCTGCGCGGCTCCGGCATCCAGTGGGACATCCGGAAGATCTTCCCGTACGATCGCTACGACGAGGTCGAGTTCGATATCCCGATCGGCGCCAACGGTGACACCTACGACCGGTACCTGGTCAGGGTCGAGGAGATGCGCCAGTCGGTGCGCATCATCCGGCAGTGCCTGGACCGGCTGCCCGACGGCCCGATCATGGCGCGCGCGCCGAAGGTGTTGCGCGCCAAGGAAGGCATGGTCTACGGATCGGTCGAGGCGCCCAAGGGCGAGCTCGGGTACCTGGTCGTGACCACGGAAAAGGCGACGCAGCCGTATCGCTGTCGGGTCCGGCCGCCATCCTTCGTCAACCTGCAGGTGCTGCCGGAGATGGTCCGCGGTCACCTGGTCGCCGATCTGGTGGCGGTGATCGGCACGCTCGACATCGTGCTCGGGGAGATCGACCGATGAACGACGCCGTGCTTCACCTGGTCGTCCTGCCGGCCGTCAAGGTGGTGGTCATCCTGAGCGTGCTGCTGCTGGTGGTCGCCTACCTGACGCTGCTCGAACGCAAGGTCCTGGCGTACATGCAGGTCCGTCTCGGACCGAACCGGGTCGGGCCACGGGGCCTGCTCCAGCCGATCGCCGACGTCATCAAGCTGCTGGTCAAGGAGGATCTGACGCCGGGCGGCGCTCAGCGCTTCGTGTTCCTGCTCGCGCCGATCCTGATCTTCGTGCCGTCGTTTTTGGTCTGGTCGGTGATCCCGTTCGGTGAGCCGTTCACCGTGTCCGGGGTGACCGTCGAGCCGTTCATCGCCGACATCAACATCGGCATCCTGTTCATCCTCGGTGTGTCGTCGCTCGCGGTCTACGGCATCATTCTCGGCGGCTGGTCGTCGAACAACAAGTTCTCGCTCATGGGCGGCCTGCGGTCGGCGGCGCAGCTCGTCTCCTACGAGGTGCCGCTCGGCTTCGCCGTGATCTCCGTGCTGCTGCTGTCGGGGACCCTGTCGCTCGTCGGCATCGTCGAGTCGCAGCGGTCGGCCGGGCTGTGGTGGTTCGTGCCGGGGCTGCTCGGCTTCGGCATCTACTTCGTCTGCGGCGTCGCCGAGACCAACCGCAACCCGTTCGATCTGCCCGAGGCCGAGGCCGAGCTGGTCGCCGGCTTCCACACCGAGTACTCGGGGATGAAGTTCGCGCTGTTCTTCCTCGCCGAGTACATGAACATGCTCCTGGTTTCGTCCCTGGCGGTGATCCTGTTCTTCGGCGGCTGGCTGCCACCGTTCCCGAACCTCCTGTCCGCACTCTGGCAGTCGCCGGTGTTCGCCTGGATCCCGTCCTTCGTCTGGTACTTCGCGAAGGTGATGTGCTTCATCTTCGTCTACATTTGGTTCCGCGGCACGTTTCCACGCTACCGCTTCGATCAGCTCATGGCGGTGGGTTGGAAGTGGTTGCTGCCGCTTTCGCTCGCCAACGTGATGCTGGTCGGTGTCGGCGTGCTGGTGTTCAGAGGGTAGGTTCTCATGTTGGACTTTCTCGCCAAGCTGGTCCCGGTCGAGCTGTTCCGGGGGATGGGCGTGACCGGCGGCTACTTCTTCAAGCGCAAGGAGACCGTGCAGTACCCCGAAAAGCGGGTCGAGCCATCGGATCGCTTCCGCGGTATGTTCGGCTATGACAGCGAGCGCTGCATCGACTGCGGTCTGTGCGTCAAGGCGTGTCCGATCGACATCATCTATCTCGACGACCACGTCGAGGTCAACCCGGAGACCAAGAAGAAGAAGAAGGTCATCGACCGGTACGACATCGACGTCAAGCGGTGCATGTTCTGCGGTCTGTGCGAGCAGGCGTGCCCGACCGAACCGAGATCGATCTGGATGACCAGCAAGACCTACGAAGGTGCGGTGTACGAGCGCAACGAGGGTCTGTACTTCACCAAGCAGCGTCTGTACAGCTGGCAGGGTGTGACCGCCTTCCCCGGGGTCAAGAGCCCCGCCGAGGGTCAGGACCCGACGGATCCGCTGTGCCGCAAGCCGAAGCCCCCGGCCAACGAGGCGCCGGAGGAGTAGGAGGTCAGGACGTGGACTTCGTCGTCGCCAACTTCGCCGAGATCCTGTTCTACTGCGTCGCCGCGCTGACCATCGCCGGCGCGATCGGGGTCGTCGCGTTGCGGAGCCCGGTCCACGCCGCGTTGTCGCTGCTGTTCACGTTTCTGATGGTGGCGGTGCTGTTCCTGCTGCGGCAGGCGGAGCTCCTGGCGGCCGTCCAGGTTCTGGTGTACGGCGGCGGGATCATGGTGCTGTTCCTGTTCGTCATCATGCTCGTCAACATCAAGGGTCTCGCGCCTGACGTCGCGTACCTGTCCGGTCTGGCGCCGCTCGCCGTGGTCGCCGGCGTGCTGCTCGGCGTCCTGGTCGCGTTCGGCCTGGTGTTCGGCGTCCTGGCCCCGGGCCACGGCGACGGCAGCGCGCTGCGATCCGTCGACGGCGTCTCGATCGGCAACACCGAGGCGGTCGGCGCCGTGCTCTACACGACCTACCTGGTGCCGTTCGAGATCGTGTCGGTGGTGCTCCTCGTCGCCATGATCGGCGCCATCGTCTTCGGCCGGCGAGCGGCGGCGCTCGAGAAGCGGAGCGAGCCGTGATCGAAGCCACGCACTACATCGTGCTGTCGCTGGTGCTGTTCTGCATCGGCCTGGTCGGTATGATGATGCGGCGCAACTTCATCACCGTGCTGATGTCGCTCGAGCTGATGTTCAACGCGGTCAATCTGAACCTCATCGCGTTCTCGTTCCGGCTGTCCGATCTCGCCGGACAGGTGCTGACGATCTTCGTCATCACCATCGCCGCCGCCGAGGCCGCGATCGGTCTCGGTCTGATCATCGCGCTCGCCCGGCTGCGCGACACCGTGGCGCTGGACGACGCCGACACCATGCGGGGATGACGGCATGAAGCTGTACGACCTGATCTGGCTGGTCCCGCTCTTTCCGCTGATCGGCGCGGCGGTCAACGGGTTCGTCACCCACCGCCGTGGATTCGGCAAACCGGTCGCCAACTCCATCGCCCTGCTCGGCTCGGGCCTGGCCTGGATCTACGGTTGGGCCGCCATGATCCAGTGGTTTTTCACGGCGGACACCAGTCGCCCCTACGTCGTCGAGGCGTTCACGTGGATCAGCGGCGGCCAGCTCGTCATCGCCGACGGCCGCACGGTTCCGATCGACATCGCGGCGTCGTTCCAGATCGATCCGCTGTCCGCGATCATGGTCGGTTTCGTCAGCTTCGTCGGTTTCCTGATCCACCTCTACTCGGTCGGCTACATGCACTCCGAGTCCGACCGCGCCTACGCCCGCTACTTCAGCTTCCTCAACCTGTTCATGTTCGCCATGCTGACCCTGGTGCTCGGCTCCAACCTGCCGGTGCTGTTCGTCGGCTGGGAGGGTGTCGGGCTGTGCTCGTACCTGCTGATCGGGTTCTACTTCGAGAAGGACTGGTGCGCCTCGGCCGGGAAGAAGGCCTTCATCGTCAACCGAATCGGTGACTGGGGCTTTCTCATCGCGATCTTCTTCGCGTTCTACTACTTCGGCACGCTGGAGTTCGACGGCCTGCATCGCGCGCTGGCGGCGGATCACCACGGCCACTTCGCGACCGCGGCCACCGTCATCGGCTTGCTGCTGTTCGTCGGCGCGATCGGCAAGTCGGCGCAGATCCCACTCTATGTCTGGCTGCCCGATGCGATGGCCGGGCCGACGCCGGTGTCGGCGCTGATCCACGCCGCCACCATGGTCACCGCCGGCGTCTACATGGTGGCGCGCTGCAACTTCTTCTACCAACTGAGCTCGACGGCGATGCTGACCGTCGCGATCATCGGCGGCATCACCGCCGTCTTCTCGGCGACGATCGGGCTGGCGCAGAACGACATCAAGAAGGTGCTCGCCTACTCGACCGTGTCCCAGCTCGGCTACATGTTCCTCGCGGCAGGGGTCGGCGCCTACATCGCGGCCATCTTCCACGTCGTCACCCACGCCTTTTTCAAGGCCTGCCTGTTCCTCGGCTCGGGGTCGGTGATCCACGCCTGCGGCGGCGAGCAGGACATGCGCAAGATGGGCGGGCTCAAGACCCACATGCCGACCACGTTCTGGACCTTCATGGTCGCCACGATCGCGATCGCGGGCATTCCGCCGCTCGCCGGGTTCGTGTCCAAGGACGCGATCCTCGCGCAGGTCTTCGGCGCCGGGATGACCGACCTCAACGGCCACGGGTCGATCTACTTCGCCCTGTGGGCGTTGGCGCTCGCCGGCGCCGGACTGACCGCCTTCTACATGTTCCGGCTCGTCTACATGACGTTCTACGGCGAGTTCCGGGGCGGCGACGAGGCCGAGCACCACCTGCACGAGTCGCCGTGGACGATGACCCTGCCGCTCCAGGTGCTCGCGGTGCTGTCGGCCGTCGGCGGTCTC
>JASFPU010000128.1:0-7665 GCA_050115855.1 Holophagae bacterium | reverse complement strand
GCGGACCGAACCATCCGACGGCCGGCCGGCGGGACGGGTGCGGCGGCTCTGGCTCGGCGTCTTCGATCTGCGGTCGCGCGGCTGGGGCCTGCCGTACGGCGACCAGGGATTCGCGCTGCGTCGCGATGTCTTCGATCGGCTCGGCGGATTCGCCGACATCCCGCTGATGGAGGACCTGGACCTCGCCCGGAGGATCCGCCGGTCGGGCGGCGCCATCGTTCGTCTTTCCGCGACCGTCCGGACGACGGCGCGGCGCTTCGAGCGGCACCCGGTGCGGTCGAGGTTGATCCTCGCCGTCTTTCCGACGCTGTTCCGGCTCGGGGTGCCGCCCGCCACGCTCGCCCAGTGGTACGGGGTGGTTCGGTGACGGATCGGATCGTGGTCTTCGGGCGCCAGCCGGAGGCGGGTCGGGTCAAGACCCGGGTCGCCGGTGGCATCGGGTCGACGGCGGCCGCGGAGGTGTACGGCGAGCTGCTCGGCCACACGATCGACGTCGTGCAGCGATCCGGGCTGCCGTGGATCCTGTCGCTCGCCGCGCCCGCCGAACCGGGTTGGCGGGAGACTCTGCCGGTCGAAGTCGAGGTCGAGGTCCAGGTCGAGGGCGATCTCGGGCGGCGGATGCACGCCTGCCTGCAGCAGTGGTTCGCCGACGGCGCCGATCGGGTGGTGATCGTCGGCTCGGACATTCCCGGACTGACGCCGGGCCATCTCCGAAGCGCGTTCGAGCGACTCGGTGACCGCGCGGTGGTGCTCGGCCCGGCCAGCGACGGCGGCTACTGGCTGGTCGGCCAGCGCGCGCCCGGGGTCGACTGCTTCAGCGGTGTACCGTGGTCGAGTCCCGAGACCCTCGCGGCAACCCGGCGGCGGCTCGATGATCTGGCGGTGGAGTGGGGTGAGATCGACCCCCTGTCCGACATCGACACCATCGACGACCTCCGCCGCATCGTCGACGATCCCCACATCGACCCCGGCCTCCGCCACCGCCTGCGCGCCCTGCTCCGCTGAGTGGGACCACCGAACGGCGAAGCCGCGAAGACGCGAAGCTCCCAGCAGCAACCCGAGTTCCACAGGGCCGGGTTGTCGTGTGAGCATCCGTTCATTCGAGAGATGTACTTCGTGGGTCCTTGGTGGCCCTTCGTGTTCTTTGTGTTTCAATTGTTCGGACCGCGATGGACGTTTGAAACACGAAGGACACCAAGATCCACAAAGAACCCACCAGGCATCGCATGAGAAACCCGGCCTCCATCCGATCCGGTCGGCGAATCGATCAGGGAGACCTGCGATGGGTCAAGTGTTGTTCTTCGCGGAATCTTGGCGCGCTTGGCGCCTTCGCGGTTTCATTGTGCGTTCTGATGCCGTCTCACGCGTTGCCGCGCAGCACCGTCAGGAGACCCAGGATGTCGTCGGGGGGTTCGGCCTCGAAGACCAGGTGCTCGCCGGTCACGGGGTGGTCGAAGCCGAGCCGCATGGCGTGCAACGCCTGACGCGGAAAGCTCCGGCAGGCGGCCGCGACCCGCGGATCGGCGATGGCGCGCCACTGGCGCCCGGCGTACAACGGGTCGCCGACCAGCGCGTGGCCGACGTGGGCCATGTGGACCCGGATCTGGTGCGTCCTGCCGGTGACCAGCGTGCAGTGGAGGAGCGAGGCGCCGTCGTAGCGCTCGACGACCCGGTACAGCGTCCGCGCCGGGCGCCCGTCGGCAACCACCGCCATCCGTTTGCGGTGGCGCGGGTGCCGGTCGAGAGCCGCGTCGACCACGCCGTCGTCATCCGTCGGTGAGCCATAGCAGACCGCGAGGTAGGTCTTGTCGACCGTGCGCCAGCGGAACGCGAGTCCGAGAGCCTGGTGGGCCCGGTCGGTCTTGGCGACCACCATGAGGCCGCTGGTGTCCCGGTCGAGCCGGTGGACGATGCCGGGCCGGGCGACGCCGCCGATGCCGGACAGGTCGTCGCAGTGGTGGAGCAGCGCGTTGACCAGCGTGCCGTCCGGGTTGCCGGCGGCCGGGTGGACGACCAGGTCGGCGGGCTTGTTGACCACGAGCAGCTCATCGTCCTCGTACCGAATGTCGAGTGGGATCGCTTCCGGCGCCGCCGCGAGCGGCTCGGGCTCGGGCTCGTCGACCGTCAGGCGGTCGCCGGTCGCGACCACCGTCGCGGGTTTGGCCGGGCCGCCGTTGTGCCGTACCCGGCCGGCGTCAATCAGCTTGCGCGCCCGGGATCTGGACCAGACGTCCGACAGCGCGGCGAGGCAGCGGTCGAGCCGGGTTCCGTCGAGGCGGTCGGGAACCACGAGCTCGTGGACCGGGGTCATGACCCTGTGCGGCGAGAGATCCAGAGGTGCAGGCCGGCGCCGACCGCGACCAGCGCGATCGAGATCAGCTGGCTGGTCGACAGCAGGCCGTTGAAGTAGACGCCGCGGGCGACGTCGCCCCGAAACAGCTCGAGTACGAAGCGCCCGGCGCCGTACAGCACGAGGTAGCTGGCAAAAACCCGACCGGGCGCGAGCCGGAGGGCGAACATTCGGCTCAGTATCACGAACACCGTGAAGTTGAAGATCGCCGCGTACGCCGGGAACGGGTGCAACGGGACTCCGAGCGGGGTTCCGACGTTGGCCGCGGCGGCCGGGTCGGTGTAGGTGATGGCCCAGGGCAGGTCGCACGATCGGCCCCAGCAGCAGCCGGCGAAAAAGCACCCGACACGACCGATCGCCTGGCCGAGAGCGAGCGACGGAACGAGCACGTCGAAGGTCGGTAGCGGGGCCAGCTGGTAGCGGCGCAGCAGGACGACGGCGGCCATCACCGCTGCGATGAAGCCGCCGAGGAACACGCCGCCGGCCCGCACCAGCCCGAGCAGCTGAGCCGGATCGCCGATGTACCGGCGCCACTCGACGATCACCAGCAGGAGCTTGGCGCCGACCAGCGCCCAGACCACGAGCCAGAGCCCGAAGTCGACCAGCCGCGCCCCGTCCATGCCCGCCGCGTCGGCGCGCCGTCGGATCGTCCACAGTGCGGTCAGCACCGCCACGGCGAGCAACAGACCGTAGGTCGGCAGCTGGTAGAAGCCGAGGTCAATCAGAATCGGGTGCACTGTCGGCTTCCCTGGACCTCATGAGCTCGAGAATGATGAGTAGTACTGCGCCGACCGAGATCGCGCTGTCGGCGACGTTGAAGTCGGGCCACGACCAAACCCGGTCGCCGACCCGGACCCAGACGTGGATGAAGTCGAGCACCCAGCCGTACAGCACGCGGTCGATCAGGTTGCCGACCGCACCGCCGAGGATGAGACCGAAGGCGAAGCCCGACAAAGCATGGTGGCGGCCGTGCTGGACCACCATCCAGGCGATGACCACGACGGCTGTCAGGATCACCAGGTGCAGGAGGACCCGCGACAACGGGCCGCCGTCGGCGAACAGGCTGAAGGCAATCCCCGGGTTGTGGACGTGGGTCAGGGTCAGGCCGGGAACGACGGGACGCCACGCCCCGTGCTCCAGGTTGGCGATGATCGCGACCTTGGACAGCCGGTCGGCGGCGACGATGACGGCGGCGGTGAGCCACGGCAACCAGCGGGTCATCGGGAGGTCCGGTCGGCGGTGGGGCGCGGGATCGAGTCCATGCTCAGGCGGAGAGCCTACGCAACGCGGTGGCCGAGGTCAACCGGCGTGCGCGTCGATGATCGATCGGACCCGGTCGACGACCTCGTCGGTCGAGAACGGTTTCGTGATGTAGCCGGCGGCGCCGACCTCGCGGCCGCGCAGGACGTCGGCGGCGAACCCACGGGCGGTGAGTAGGATGATCGGCAGCTGCTCGGTCCGTGCGTTGCGGCGCAGGCGCGCGGCGAGGTCGAAGCCGTTGGTCGGAGTGGCGAGACCGACGTCGAGCAGAATCAGATCGACGTCGTGCTCCTCGAGCACCGACTCCGCAGCCTCGGCGGACGGCGCCTCCACGGTGTGGAACCCGGCGCGGCCGAGCTTGAAGCTGAGGATGCGCCGGATGTAGGCCTCGTCGTCGACGATGAGAACCTGCCCCGCCATGTCATCGAGTGTACCCCCGGGACGGATACCGGACAAGGCTGTGTCAGTCGTTGCGATTCCGCAGGAGCGACGGTTGGACCACCTCCGACAGCAGCAGGATCAGGTGGAGGACCCCGAATGCCGTGATCGCGCCACGCACCGCCGGCTCGTCGATCGCGAGCGCCAGCCGGTAGGGGAGCATCAGAACGAACTGTGACCACACGTCGGACCAGGGCAGGACGATCAGCAGCATCCCGACGTTGGCCAGGTACGACGCGTACACGATCCACACGGTGATTCTGAGTGCCCGCACGCGGGACATCATACCCGCGGCCGGCCGGGTTTTCCCGCAGGCCTGTCGCGGGGGTAGAATTCGCGGGTGAACTTTCCGGCTGCTCCGATCCGGATTCTGTGGGGGTCGCCGCTGCCGCCGACCCGCTCCGGGGTCGCCGACTACGCGGCGGAGCTGCTGCCCGAGCTCACCGGTCTGGCGCGGATCAGGGTGCTCGCGCCCGATGGCTGGCAGCCGCCTCGAGACTGGCCGCCCGAGGTGGCGGCCGTGCCGCTCGACGAGCCGGCCGATGCCGGCGAGATCGTGCTGCTCCACCTCGGCAACAACCCGTACCACGTGCCGTTTTTCGATCGGCTGCTGGCCGAGGTCGGCCCGGTGGTCGTGCTGCACGACCCCGTGCTCCACCACCTGCTCGTCGAGGCGACCGTGGCCCGGGGAGACCCGGAGGCGTACCGGATCGAGGTGGCGGCATCGCACGGCGCGGGCGGACGCGCCCTGGCGGCGGCCCGCGGCGCCGGTGTCCTCGGGCGCCTCGACCCGTTTCTCTTCCCGGCCCGTCGATCGCTGCTCGGCCGGGCGTCGGCGGTCGTGGTGCACTCCGACTGGGCGGCGAGTGCCGTGGCGGCAGATCTGCCCGACGTGCCGGTCGGAAGGGTCGCGCTGCCGGTTGCCGATCCGGGGCCGGTGGATCGGATCGCCGTGCGTCGGCAGCTCGGCCTGGATCCCGACGAGATCGTCGTCATGCACCTTGGCTTTCTGACGCCGGAGAAGGGGCTCGCCGAGGTCATCGTTGGCATCGGTGCGGCGGTCTCGGCCGGGATCCCGGTACGACTGGTTCTGGTCGGGGAGGGGTCGGTCGAAGGTGCGATCCGCGCCGCGATCGAAGGGGGCAAGCTCGAAGACCGGGTGCAGTCGACCGGGTGGGTGGCGCCGGAGCTCTTTCCATCGATCCCGGCCGCGGCCGATCTCGGTGTCGCCCTGCGGACGCCGTCGGCCGGGGAGACCTCGGCGTCGGTGCTGCGTTTTCTCGCCTGCGGCGTGCCGGTCGCGGTATCGGGCGTCCGTCAGTATCTCGAGTGGCCCGAGGCGGCGGCGCCGCGGGTGACGCCCGGGCCGTCGGCCTCGGCCGAGATCGCACGGCTCGTCGGCGCGGTTCGGTCCGACGGTTGGCGAGCGCGGAGACGGGCCGCCCGCGCCGTCTACCTCGGGAACCACCTGCCGGCCACCGCCGCGCACCAGCTCGTCGATTTCCTCGCCGGGCTGACCTGAGACCGCCGGCGGCTCCGGACCTAGGGTGCCGCCTTCACCGTGCTCGCCTGCTCCGCGAGAAGCTCCGCGGCGCGGGCGGCACGGGCTCTTTTCAGGTTGTCGGCGATCGGCTCCGACGACGGTGCGATGTCGACCGCAGCCTCGAGGTAGTTCACCGCCTCCGCGTACCGGCCCTGGTTGTACAGCGTGGCGGCGAACAGGTTGAGCACCTCAGGCTCATTGGCGCGCTCCGCGGTGACGTTGCTGAGGATCTCCTCGGCGGCGGCGTAGCTGGAGCGCTCGAGCATGAGCACCCCGCGGACGATCTCGGTGTCGCCGTTGTCGGCCAAGCCGGCGCGCGACAGCACGCGGTCGGACTCCTCGAGCCGTCCGTTCAGCGCGAGGGCGAGGGCGAGCGCGCGCTGCACGTCGTCGGGAGCGAAACCCTGGTCGACCGCCGCGCGCAGCTTCGGCAGCGCCTCCTCGGCACGGCCGACGGCGAGCAGAGCCTGACCCATCCGGGCGGCGAGCTGCGCGTCGTCATGCAGCAGGTTGGCCGCCGACTCGAGCGCCTGCATCGCCTCCTGGTTGTCGCCCCGAACCAGGAGCAGCTCGCCCCGCGCGAGCTGAACCTCGGGCAGCAGCGGGTTCTCCGCGATCGCGCGGTCGAGGTCGTCGAGCGCGCGATCGTGGTTGCCGAGGCGCGCCTCCAGCAGACCGAGCGCCGCCCACCCGCGATCGGAGTGGGGGGAGCTCTCGGTGATCTTCCGGAACACGTCGCGCGCCGCGGACAGGTCCTGCTCGGCGATGAAGACCTCACCGAGCCGGAGCTGCAGACCCACGTTGTCGGGCTGCATGCCGAGGGCGGACTTGAGGGCGAACTCGGCCTCGTCCCAGTTGCCGCTGCGCTGCGCGGCCTCGGCCATCAGCTCGAGGGCGGCGACGTTGCTCGGCTGGCGGGCGACGGCCTCGCGCAGGAGCTCGAGGCTGGTGAGGCTGTCGCCCTCCTCGAGCAGGCGGTTGGCGCGCAGAATCAGGTCGGGAATCGACATCCGATCGGCGTACCCTTCGGCGCCGACCCCGCCGTAGTTCCTCATCAGCGCGTCCGCCTCTTGGGTTCGCCCGAGCTGGCGGAGGATCTCGGAGCGCAGGGGAATCAGACGGCCGTCGGCGGGGTAGGCGTCGATCAGCCGGTCGACGTCGGCCAGCGCGCCCTCCAGGTCGTCGCCGCTCTGCAGCCGAGCCTCGACGCTGGCGACCGTCGCTTCGAGATCGGGCGGCGGCGTGCCGGGCTCGGCCGACATGCTGCGCATCCGGGCCTGGTCGAAGAGGTCGATGAACTCCTGGGTGTAGTAGTCGGGCAGCAGCGTCAGGTTGGGATCCTCGACCAGAGCGGCCCTGAGATGGGTCTGGACCTCGGCCTCGCGTCCGAGCGCGAACAGGGTCCACGCGATGTTGACGTGCAGCCGGGCCCGGTGGGTCGGTTCGTCGGTCTCCTGGAGCGCCTGACGGTAGAGCTCGACCGCGCGGGAGAACGAACCCTGACGAAACGCCTGGATCGCCGCCTCCTCACTCGGTGTGGTCGATTCGTTCTGGGCCGCGGCGGGAAGTGCAGCGGTGAGACACCCGAACAGACACCCGATGAGAACGATCCTCTTGACCATGATGGACACTCTACCGTCGTCGGCGCGCTTCTCGCAAGAGGCGCTGCGGCTGCGACGCGGATCCGTCGATCGGAGTAACCGCAGATCACGCAGATCCGCGCAGATGTCATCGCACCGTCGCAAACACGAAGGCACGAAGGCGCGAAGAGCTCGCGAAGACGCCGCATCGTGGAACCGTCCAAGGGCGAAGATGCCCCTGTGTCATCGCGGTGGCAGCCTCGTGTCAGTTGTTGGGATGGAGCAGCCGCCACGTCATGGCGCGGACTTCGTCGAAGAGGTGACGTGAGCTCGCGGCGAGGTCTTGATTGATGACTCCTGCGCCGACGAGAAGTGCGAGGTGGGTATCGACTTCTCGAGCCGAGCCGTACGCGATGCGCCAGTGATAGGCGCGGTCTTTCCCGGATCGACCCAGGCCCTCTGCGAATGAATCGGAGGCGATCATGCCGGCGGGA
>JASFPU010000127.1:0-7667 GCA_050115855.1 Holophagae bacterium | reverse complement strand
GCAGCGGTCCGCGCGTCGGCGGGCGTCGGTGAACCGGCCCGCGTCGCGCGTCAGGGCCCAGGCGTGGGCGAGCAGATGGTGACCGAGCAGGATCGGCTGGCCCCGCTGGAGGTGGGTGTACCCCGGCATGAGGGTCCGGCCGTCGGCCTGGGCGCGGTCGACCAGCACCTCGACCAGCTCGCGGGTGGCCCGCTGGAGCTCGTCGAGTCGACGGACGAGCCACAGCCGGACGTCGGTCGCGACCTGGTCGTTGCGCGACCGCGCGGTGTGGAGCGTGCCCGCCACCGGTCCGACCAGGTCGGCCAGCCGGGCCTCGACCGCCATGTGGACGTCATCGTGCTCGTCGGTCGGCGCCCACAGGCCGGCGGCGAGGTCGTCGGCGATTCGCCTCAGCCCTTCGACCAGGGTGGCGGCGTCGTCCCGGGCGATGACACCGCACTCGCCGAGCATGCTGGCGTGCGCGATCGACGCCTCGACGTCCTCGGTGGCGATGGCGAGGTCGGCGGCGGACGACGACGAAAAGCGCTGGAAGTCGGCGTCGACCTCAGCCGAGAAACGTCCCCTCAACCGGCTCACTCGCCCTCCGAGATCCGTTTGCCGGCCAGAGTGCGGAGGCGGAGCGCCGTCAACCGGATGAAGCCGGTCGCGTCGGCCTGGTCGTAGACCTCGTCCGCCTCGAAGGTCGCGGTCGCCTCGTCGTACAGGGTGTGGGTCAGCGACCGCCGTCCGGCGACCTGGACGGCGCCCTTGTACAGCTTCAGGCGGGCCTCGCCGTTGACCCGTTGCTGGACCTGATCCATGAACTGCTGCAGCGCCTCGCGCTCGGGGCTGAACCAGAGACCGTTGTAGACCATCTCGGCGTAGCGCGGAACGAGCTCGTCGCGCAGGTGCTGGACCTCGCGGTCGAGCGTGATCGACTCGACGGCACGGTGGGCGTGGTGGAGCAGGGTGACGCCCGGCGTCTCGTACACGCCGCGGCTCTTCATGCCGAGAAACCGGTTCTCGACGATGTCGACGCGGCCGACCCCGTGACGGCCGGCGAGCTCGTTGAGCCTCTCGATGAGCGGCACCGGCTCCAGGGCCTCGCCGTCGACCTCGACCGGGACACCGCCGAGGAACCGAATGACGATCTCGTGGGGGTCATCGGGTGCGTTCTCGGGATCCTCGGTCATGCGGAACATGCCCGGCGGGGGAGGCTGCCACGGGTCCTCCAGGATGCCGCCCTCGTAGGACACGTGCATCAGGTTGGCGTCCATCGAGTAGGAGGGCTTCGGCGCTGTCGGCATCGGGATGCCGTGCTGCTTCGCGTAGTCGACCAGATCCGTGCGGCCCTTCATGTCCCACTCGCGCCACGGTGCGATAACCCGGATCTCGGGTTTGAGCGCGTAGGCCGCGAGCTCGAATCGGACCTGATCGTTCCCCTTGCCGGTGGCGCCGTGGGCGATGGCGTCGGCGCCGAACCGATCCGCCGCCCGAACCAGGCCTCGAGCGATCACGGGTCGCGCCAGCGCCGTACCCATCAGGTAGTACCACTCGTACACCGCGTTGGCCCGCAGCGCTTCGAAGATGCACTCCTCGACGAACTCGCCGCGCAGGTCCTCGACCACCGCCTCGGCGGCACCGGTCTGCATGGCGGCGCGGCGAACCTCGTCGAGGTCCTCACCGATCTGACCGACATCCGCCGTGTACGCGATGACCTCCGCGTCGTACCGCTGTTTGATCCAGTGCAGAATCACCGACGTGTCCAGCCCACCCGAGTACGCGACCACCACCCTCATCACCGACCTCCCACCATCTTCGAGAATCTCTTTTCCAAAGCGTGACCGCCGCCTGAGCTGCCCGAAATCACGAGCACGGTGTCGTCGCCCGCGATCGTGCCGACCACCCCGTCGACCTCGCCGGCGTCGATCGCCGCGGCGACCGGACCGGCGCCGGCCGGCAGGGTCTGGATCACCAACAGGTTGCCCGACGCGGCCAGGCCGGTCAGGTAGCTGCGGAGCGCGTCGATCAGCGCCAGCTGCCGCCTGGACCACGCCTGCTCGACCTCACCGACGACGTAGTACTCGGCGCCGGACGGCGACGGTACCTTCTCGGCACCGATCGCCGTGAGATCACGGGACACCGTCGCCTGCGTCACGGTGTGGCCGTGGCGCTCGAGGTGGTCGAGCAGCTCGGCTTGATTGCCGACCCTGTGTCGCGCGAGAATCTCTCGGACCAGGCGGCGGCGCGCGGCGGTGCGATCTGCTTTCATGCGCATATTCGAATACAACATGCGACACATGTCAAGGAGTTTGACGGCGGGGCCGGCCGAACCGGAGCCGAGGTTAGGCCGCTCCGGATTGCTCGGTGCCGTCAGAACTTGAGCGACATCAGCGTCGTGCCGTACTTCCAGGAGGTCGGGCCGCCCTGGCTCGGCGGCACCTTGTAGCGGTCTGGGATCGCGTCCCATCCCTCGTAGATGTTGCCCTGGACGATGATCCGCTGTCTCTCCGGTGCCGTGTCGCCGTCCGGCATCTCGCCGAACACGTCGTAGACCGTCCCGGGCGGGTACTCGCCGAGGTGATCGCCGTAGGGGACCAGCTCGTACAGACCGTCGCCGTCGACGTCGACCCGGATCCAGCCGACCTGGAGCTTCTCGGCATAGGTGCCGTCGCCCTGCATCGCGCGAATCTCACCGTTGAACGCGGTGATGATCCGCTCGGCGTTGGGCACGTCGCGGCGGAGCGCGAAGTAGAGCAGGCGGCGCGCCAGAGGACGGAGGCCGATCTCGAGGTTGGCCTCGACCTCTTCGGGCTGGAACCGGAGAAGGTACCGCGCGACCAGTTCGTCGACCAGCATGTAGTCGACGTCGCCGGCGAGCAGTCTGTCGAGGCTGTCCTGGTCATTGCGGGTGTTGACGAACAGAACGCCCTGGGCCTGGTCGATCTGCTCGCCGTAGGCGTAGCGGCCGACGGCGGCGACGCTTTTGCCGACGAGGTTGGCCATCCGGGTGGCCGAGACGTCGCTTCCTGCGCGTCCGACGAGCACGAGACGATTTTCCAGGTAGGGCGCCGAGAACACCATGTCCTGTTCGCGGCGGTCCGTGCGCCACATCGCGGCACTGCCGTCGAAGTCGCCGCGGCGGATACCAGCCTCGACCTGCTTCCACGGAACGATGGTCGTGGTCGCGTGGATGCCGGCGCGGTCGAGTGCGGTCTCGACCAGATCGTTCGCGGCCCGGGTGGCGCCGGGCTCGCCGGTGAAAGGAGGCCACTCGTCGGACGCCAACCGGAGCTCGAGCGGATCGTCTGCGGTCGCGACCGCAGCGGCCATGACGAGCAGCACTCCGATCACCAGACGCGCGCGAGACCGGCGTCGTGGCAGCAGTTTCCCGCCGTGCGGTCGTCGGCGATCGTCGAGCGTCGGACTGGTCGGTTCGGTCGGTCGCATGTCAGTGCTCCTCTCGTCCGGTCGACGGCGCGAGGTCCACCATATCAGTCTTCGGTGCCCCCGACTCTGTTTTGGAAAACGTGCGGTTCGCACCGTTTATTGCTCCGGTGGCGTCGGCCAGGTACGGCTTCGGATCAGGCAGCAACGACCCGTCGTGGAGGCATGATCATCGCACTCAACGCGGAGATGTCACCGGCGCGAGGCGGAGGCGAGGCCGGCGATACGGGCCAGTGGAAACAGGAGCGATGGCGCTGGCTGCCTCCCTCGAAACGCCGGACGTCGGCTGGCTGCTACACTCGGCACATGGCTGAGTCCCAGTCGAAGCTCGGCATGAACGCGACCTGGTCGATGGCCGTCGGCGGCATGGTCGGCGGTGGGATCTTCTCGACCCTCGGCGTCGTCATCTCGATCGCCGGCCGTTGGGCGTGGCTGAGCTTCGTGATCGGTGGGCTGATCGCGCTGGCCGCGGGCTACAGCTACGTCAAGCTGGCGGCTTACTATCGCGAGGGCGGCGGCGCCTTCACGTTCCTGCGCGAGATCAACGCGGAGGGCTTCGCCGGTAGCCTGTCGTGGGTGCTGCTGGTCGGGTACGTTTTGACCAACGCGGTGTACGCGTTCACCTTCGGCCAGTACCTCGGCCACGTTGTCGGGCTCGGTCCGTGGTTCGCGCGCGCCGCCGCCGTCGCCATCATGGCGCTGTTCATCGGGATCAACCTGCGCGGCGTCGGCGAGGCCGGCGGTGTCGAGGTCTTTCTCGTGTGGTTCAAGCTCGCGGTGCTCGTCGGGTTGGCCGGGTGGGGCCTGGCCGAGTGGGATCCGGCGATGCTGTCACAGGGTGTCGAGCACGCCGGGATCGGTGCGGCGTTCTTCGGTGCGGCCTCGGTGTTCATGGCGTACGAGGGCTTCCAGCTGCTGGCCTACGATTACGAGGACATCGACGATCCGAACACGACGCTGCCCCGGGCCGTCCTGTCGGCCATCGGCGTCGTCATCTTCGTCTACGTGATCGTGTCGCTCGGCACGGCGATGCTGATCGGCGCAGACAAGGTCGTGGAGCACGAGGAGGTCGCTCTCGCGGTCGCCGGTCAGCAGGCCTTCGGTATCACCGGGCTCGTCCTCGTCACGATCGGTGCGGCGTTCTCGACCGGCTCGGCGATCAACTCGACGCTGTTCGCCACCGCGCGGCTGGCCTACACCGTCGCCGACGACGGCGAGCTTCCGAGATCGCTGGAGCACACCAACCGGAACGGGATTCCCGACCGCGCGGTGATCGGTCTCGGCGGGCTCGCGGCGTTGCTCGCCGCGATCGGCGCCCTCGGCGTCCTGGTCGAGGCCGCGAGCCTGGCGTTCCTGTTCACCTTCTCCGTGGTCGGCGGGCTCGCGTTCCGGCAACGAGCGGGCTCGCGGCTGGTCACCGGCTTCGGCGCGGTCGCGGCCGCGCTCGCGGCTGTCACGCTGACTGTGCGCCTCGGCCTGAACGAGCCGATCGCCCTCGCCTTCCTGGCTTTCGTCGTGCTCGTCGCGACCGCCGGGCGCCCGGTCCTGCTCAGGCACTTCAATTCGTAGACGTCCGTCCGGCTCCGGCCACGCGGCACCGGTGCGTCGCGCGGTCGGCGCGGGAGACAGCGAGAGACGCTGCAAGGTCCACCATCGGAACGGGACCGGTCAGTCCTTCGAATCCTCGTCGTCAGGGCCGTGGCGGGCCGGCGGCGGCAGGCGCTCGTCCTCGGGCACCTCCTCGCGCTTTCGCATCCGCTCGAGCTGACGCTCGATCGCCGCCTCGGTGTCCTTGCGCGCCTGCTCGAGGTGGCCGGGGTGCTCGTGCTCGTACATTTCGTCCGGCATCATGCCCGTGATCCAGCTCGGGTTCATCGGGTAGACGTGCGGGTGGAAGATCACCGAGTAGAGGTGCCAGACGACGATCGCGAGGCTGGCCAGCCATGCCTCCCAGAAGTGGATGACGAGAGCCACATCGAGCACGCCCTTCGGCAGGAACTGGATGAACCAGTTGTCGAACCACAGCATCAGCCCGGTGACGACCATGACCGCGGTGCCCCAGACCAACGCCCAGTACTCGGCCTTCTCGACGTAGTTGAAGCGCTGGATCGACAGCATGGGTGGACGCAGTCCGATGTTGTGCAGCATCCGCCGCATGAAGAACTGGAAGTCGCGGCGGATCGGCAGCATGTCCTTGACGAATCGGCGGCCGCGCTCGGTGGTCAGGAACACGACGTGCCAGGCGATCGTCAGGATGAAGACGACGGCCCAGATCCGGTGCAGCGTGCCGCGGACCTCGAATCCGCCCTCCCAGCCGAAGAAGAAACGGGCGACGAACCCCTGGTCGTAGCGCAGGGCAAAGCCGGAGATCACGAGCGAGATGAACGAGACCGCCAACAACGCGTGCTGCACGACCTCGTCGGGCCGCATTCGCATCACCTGGGGCCGCTTGGCCATGACGTCGCGCAGGTGGCGCTGGAGGTCGATCAGCCAGTGCAGCACCATCAGACCGATGATGATCCAGATCGCGACGATGTAGATGTCCTCGACGATCTCGGCCGCGTGGGTTCGCAGGCCCTGACCGCCGATGCCGTGAATCGGCGTCGAGGCCATCTTCTCCGAAATCCCGGGGTGGCACTCACCGCAGGTGTTCTGCAGGTTGGCCGGGTTGATGGTGGACGTCGGGTCCGAGCTCGGCAGGATCCGATGCACGCCGTGGCACGACGCGCAGTTGGCGACGTGGGTGTCGCCCGCCTTGGACTTGAGCCCGTGGTAGGAGTCGATGAATGTGGTCAGTCGTTCGGTCTTGACGCCGTACTTCTCATTGAGCACCGCCGACTCGTGGCACGGCGAGCAGGTCATCTCCGCGACCTTGGAACGGGACACGGGGGAGAGCGGATCGTCGGGCGACAGGATGCCGTGCTCGCCGTGGCAGTCGGTGCACACCGGCGCGTCGGTCTCACCACGCTTCACCAGCTTGCCGTGGATGCCCTCCCAGAAATCGCCCTCGACGCCCTTGTGGCACGTGCCGCAGGTGTTCGGGATGTTGAAGTGGTTGATGCTCGAGTCGGGGTGGCCGGGTGCGAGAATCCGGTGCGCCGTTCCGTTCGAAGAATGGCAGTCGTTGCACGACGCAGCGACGTAGATGCCGCCGCGGGTCGCGCGGCCGTGGACCGAGTTGCGGTAGATCTCGATCGGGTGGTCGATCAGGATCTCGTACTTCTTCGTCAGATCGATGTTCTCGTGGCAGGTACCGCAGGTCTCCGGCAGGTTGACCGGGTGGGTCTTCGAGCGTTTGACACTCGACGGAAGGACGTCGTGATCGCCGTGACAGTCATAGCAGTGGGGTGTATCGGCCGACACCCCGACCTCGCCGCGGCCGTGCATGGTGTACTCGGCGGCCTTGTCCTCGTGGCACATCCGGCACGAGTCGCACTCAGAGCAGGTCGCCTCCGGTCGGTGCGGAATCGTGCCCCGGTCGGTGTGGCAGTCGAGGCACTCGAAACCGCTGTGGACCGAGTGCTCGAGGTCGTCACGGAACTGGGAGCCGTGGGCGCTCGCCTCGTGGCAGTCGCCGCACGCCGACGAGTCGATGACCTCGACCTCGTCCATCTCGATGGACGTCTGTGCCGAGACGCTCGAGGAGCTCAGGACGACGGACGCGACGAGGACGACGGCCCAGTGGACGATGCCGGGTCGGATTCCGGTGGCCGGCATGGAAGCTCCTCCTTCCACCCGCTCGATCCAGCCGCATCCGGATCGACGCGGGTGTGGGTCGCATCACCCACCTCCATGGTGGCGCAAGGGATCGACAATTGTCAATATAATTGCTCAAATAAGCGACTGTCTCTCAGATTCAGTCTGACTCCGTGAGGTCGGCCGCCGGGCTCCCGATCGGGCTGCCCAGGGGGACGGTGGGTGTCCGCGGCGCCGCAGCCGGCGGCGCCGACCGGTGGCCGGGCCTCCGTCGCGCACCGGAGCGTCATGCGGCTGGTGGCGAGCCGGTCGGTCGTGCGGCGTCGTCCCGCCGTGAGGTGAGGAGCGAGACCGCGACGAACACCACGGCCGACACGGCAATGCCGAACACGTTGCCGTCGAGGCCGAGCGGGAGCTCGGAGGTCAGCAGCTCGAGGGCGACCGTGGTCCCGCCGCCGAGGATCATCGCCACCATCGCACCGGACGGCGTCGCCCGGGACCAGAACAGCGCGCCGATGACGGGGACCAGGAGGCCGGACACCATG
>JASFPU010000126.1:0-7673 GCA_050115855.1 Holophagae bacterium | reverse complement strand
CTTCTTCGGACCCAGACCGGGCAGCTCCAACATCTCCCGGACCCCGGCCGGCACCCGTTCCTCGACCTCGACCAGCACCTGGGGCCGACGGCCCGCCGCAAGCTCGCCGAGCACGCCCGCCGTCCCCTTGCCGATGCCCTTGAGCTCGAGGATCGCTCCGGTCGCGATCAGCTCATCGAGGTCCGCGTCAATCGTCTCGACCACCCGCGCCGCACTGCTGAACGCCCGAACGCGGTGGATATTGGCGCCGTCCACCTCGAGCAGACGGCCGATCTCCCTGAGCGCTCCCGCCGCCGTTTTCCGATCCATCTCGCGCCTCTCCTGGGTGCCGTTGCCGCCGCCGCTGGAACGGCCCATCTCCCTCTCCATGATATATTTCTCCCGTTCTGATGGGTCTTTTGAGTCGTTTCCGATCGAGCCTGACCTACCCCATCGCCGCGACCTTGGTGCTGGTCACCGTTGTGCCGGTGGCGTTGGCGGGATGGCTCTTCGCGTCGTACAACCGGGAGCATTTGACCACGGTCGAGAAGCTCTACCTGAACCGGCAGGCGGTCAGCCTCGCCGGCGAGGTCGATCACTATCTGACCAGCCGGGGAACCTTCCTCGAGAGCACCGCCCGGGCGCTCGCGGTGTCCGGCGGCAACGACCCGACGGCGTTCGAGTCCTACCTCGAGGGCATCGCGAGCGAAGCGGGGACGTCGTTCGCGTTTCTCCAGATTCTCAACCTCTCCGGCGATGGGAGCTACGTGTACGATCCGTCGCTGGCAGACGACGACCTCGAGAAGCTGACCACTCTCGCCCGGTCGGCTCAGACCTCGGCGGTCGAGGGCGACCCGTTGCCCGACTTCCGGGTCGAGCCGGCCGCGGGCCGGGCGCCCTGGGCGATTCTCGTCTACCCGCTGATCGATCCCGACGCCGGTGTCTGGGGCAGCCTGGCCGGTGTCATCGACTTCTCGGAGCTCGAGACGAGCTTCAACGGCAGCGCGTTCAGCGGTCTGTTCGTCGGCGTCATCGACGACGACGGCACGTTGATCCTGACCTCGAGACCCGAGCTGCGCGGCGAGTCGCTGGCGAGCTCACCGCTGGTCCGCGACTTTCTGACCCGCCCGCTGGCGTTGACGCTGACCTACGACGACCCGCTGCTCCCCGACGTCGGCGAGGTTCTGGGGTCGGCTGCCCCGGTCACCTCTCTCGACTGGGGTGTCGTGCTCGAACGGCCGACCGCGATCGCCTTCGCGCCGGTCAAGGTCATGCAGCAGCGCACCCTGGTCGTCAGTGCGATCGCCGGTCTCGTCGCCCTGGGCCTCGGGTTCCTCCTCAGCCGCCGTCTGATCCGGCCGCTGCAGGAGCTGGCACGGATCTCGAGCGAGATCTCGGAGGGCAAGCTGAGTGAGCGTCTCGAGCTCGGCGGAGAGGACGAGCTCGCCCGGCTCGGCCGCAACTTCAACCAGATGGCGGAGAACATCGAGTCGTTGGTGCGTCGGCTGAAGCACGCGCTGCGTCAGAACCAGGAGCTGTTCCTCGAAACCATCCGTACGCTCGCCGCCGCGATCGACGCCAAGGACCCCTACACCAAGGGGCACTCGGAGCGGGTCAGCTCGTACTCGATGGCGATCGCCCGCCATCTCGGGCTCGACTTCGACGACGTGTTCAACGTCCGGATCGCCGCGATCCTGCACGACGTCGGCAAGCTGGGAATCGAGGACGGGATCCTCAACAAACCGGGCGGCCTGACCGACGAGGAGTACAAGGTCATGCGCCGGCACCCCGACATCGGCGCCCAGATCATGGCCCCCATCAGCAAGCTCAAGACCATCATCCCGGGCATCCGAAACCACCACGAAACCTGGGACGGTACGGGGTACCCGGATCGACTCGAGGGCGAGCAGATCCCCCTCGTCGCCCGCATCATCGGCGTCGCCGACACGTTCGACGCCATGACGACCAACCGCCCCTACCAACGGGCGATGCCGCTCAACCACGTCGTCGAGAAAATGCGGACGATGGCCGGGACGAGATTCGACCCGCAGGTGGTCGAGGCGTTCTCAGCCGCGGTCGCCGCCGGCGACATCACCCCTCCCGAAGCCGTTTCGGGCGAACAGCCCGCTGAAGCGCACCAGGAGGTGTCATGAGGTTCCGTCCGTTTCTCGTCGTGACGGCCCTGATCGCCGCGCTCTCTGTGTTCGGGTCGTCGATCGCAGTGTCGGCGCCGACACCCAAGAAGAACAAGAAAAAGAAGAAGAACGAGCAGACCGACCCGCTCCTGTCCCAGGCGCTGATGCGCCAGGGTTTCGTCTTCATGCAGCAGCAACGGTTCGAGGACGCGATCGAGCAGTTCCGCCAAGCCGACGCCGCGACACCCGGCAACGCCACGGTCTACAACATGATCGGTCTGTGTTACCTGAGCCTCGAACGGTACGACAAGGCGCTCGAGTACTTCGACCTCGCACTCGCCAAGATCCCGGGATTCACCGATGCGCGGAACAACCGCGGTACGACCTACCTCGCCCTCAAGCAGTACCGCCTGGCCGAGGTCGACTTCGTCGCGGCGCTGTCCGACTCGACCTACCCCCACCGCTGGAAGGTCTACTACAACCTCGGCGTCACCTATCTGAGTCGGGGGCAGGTCGGCGCCGCCGAGGAGAACTTCAGAAAGGCGATCGCCGCACCGGTCCCGGTGTTCGAGGCCTACCTCCGGCTGGCCGAGATCGCCCAGGCACAGGGGCACACCGACTCGGCGTTGAGCCTGCTCGAGGAGGCGCGCCTCAAGTACCCGGATCGGATCGAAGGGACCCTCGCGTACGGCCGCCTGCTGATCGACCTCGATCGACCGCAGGAGGCGCGGCCGTACCTCGAGGACGTCATCGAGTCGGATCCGTCGTCGGCCTACGCCGCCCAAGCCCGATCGCTGCTCGGTTCCACCTGAGCCGGGCTGATGCCGTTCAACTACCTGCTGACAAACCTCCTCGTCGACGTGCCGGAGGCCCTGGGTGCGATCTTCCTCGACGACGAAGGTGAAACCGTCGACTACGTCACCCGACACGGTGAACCGTTCGATCTCAAGGTCGAAGGCGCGTATCAAGGCATCTTCACTCGCCAGTTGACGTCGGCGCTCGCCGCCGTCGACAGCGACCGGCTCGAGCTGTTCGTCATCGAGGACACCGAGCTCGCGACGTTGACTCACCTGCTTCCCGATGGCTACTATGTGGTGCTCGTCGCGCGTCCACCCGTCGCGCACGCCCGGGCCCGACATCATCTGCGCCGGGCGGCGCGACTGATCGCACGCGAGCTCGAGTAATCGGGACGCGCCCGCCGGCGCCACCGGCGCGGCACACGCACGTCCGAACCACAACGCGCACGACGACACGGCCCGCCACCGGGTGGGCTCCGGGAGACGACATGGCAGGGACCTTTCTGAACAAGCTCAAACGTGGGCTCTTCATGACCCACACCGAGTTTCTCGAAAAGGTGGGCGAGGCGTTCGAGCGAACCGGACCGGTCGAGCCGGTCCACATCGACCGACTCGAGGAGGCGCTCATCGCGGCCGACGCGGGCGTCACGCTGTCGGTCCGACTCGCCGACGAGATCCGGTCCGAGGTACGCTCGAACCGGATCACCACCGCCGACGAGCTGCGGCCCGCGATCCGCTCGCGGTTGCTGGCTCTCCTCGAGGATGCCGATCACGACCGGCGGCCGGCGACTCAGCCACCCCGCGTCACCCTGGTCGTCGGGGTCAACGGAACCGGCAAGACGACAACGGTGGCCAAGCTCGCCAAACGCCGGAAGGAAGCCGGGACGAGCGTGGTGCTGGCGGCCGCCGACACCTTCCGCGCCGCCGCGGTCGACCAACTCCGGGTGTGGGCCGAGCGGGTCGACGCGCCGATCATCCACCAGCGGGAAGGCGCCGACCCCGCGGCGGTGGTGTACGACGCGATCGCCGCGGCGCGGTCGCGTGGCATCGACGAGGTTCTGGTCGACACCGCGGGACGGCTCCACACCCGAGCGAACCTCATGAAGGAGCTCGAGAAGGTCAAGAGCGTCGCCGCGCGCGAGGTCCCCGGCGCGCCGCACGAGGTCCTGTTGGTGCTCGATGCCACAACGGGTTCCAACGGCATCGAGCAGGCGCAGCAGTTCGGCGCCACCGCCGGTGTCGACGGCGTCGTACTGACCAAGCTCGACGGGACCGCCAAGGGCGGCGTGGTGCTCGCCATCGCCGAACGGCTCAAGCTGCCGGTCCGTTGGGTCGGCGTCGGCGAAGGGATCGACGATCTGCTGCCGTTCGACCGGGAGGACTTCGTCGATTCCCTGCTCGACGTTGAGGCGTGAAGCGGTCTCCGATACACTGAAGAGCACTTCGGACCGGGAACTGAGACGATTGAACCCTCCAGAGATCGAAGGCGGTGAGCACGGCGCTCGGGATTCCGGGCCTCGGTCGACCCGCAGTCAGGAGGCGGACGGGCACTGGATGCGGCGTGCGATCGAGCTCGCCCGCCGCGGGCGGTGCGGTGCGTCTCCCAACCCGATGGTCGGCGCAGTCGTGCTCGACGCGGTCGGCAAACCGGTCGGCGAGGGCTTCCATGCGCGGTGCGGCGGTCCCCACGCCGAGGTCGGAGCGCTCGAGCAGGCCGGCGAACGCGCCCGCGGCGGCACCGTCTACGTCACCCTCGAACCGTGCGCCCACCACGGCCGGACGCCGCCGTGCGTCGACGCCCTGATCGCAGCCGGCGTCGGTCGAGTCGTGGTCGCTCTGCCGGATCCCAATCCCGCCGCGGCCGGCGGCATCGATCGGCTGCGCGCCGAGGGCATCGAGGTCACCGAAGGCGTCGGAGCCGACAGCGCCCGGCTGCTCAACCGGCGCTGGCTGACCTGGGTCAACACTCGCCGCCCGTGGGTCAGTGCGAAGGCCGCGATCTCGCTCGACGGCCGGATCGCGACCCGGACCGGTCACTCGACCTGGATCACCGGTGAGGACGCCCGGCAACGGGGTCTCGAACTGCGGGAGGAGCACGACGCCATCCTGGTCGGTGTCGAGACTGTGATCGCCGACAACCCGAGGCTGACCCGACGGCTCGGTCGCAACCCGGTCCGGGGCTGGACGCGGGTCGTGCTCGACGCCACACTGCGCACGCCGAGCGATGCCATCGTGGTCAGCGACGAGCCCGAGATCACACTCATCGCGCACACCGGCGAGGCGACCGCTGCAAACCGCTCGCGTCTCGGCAGCGCCGGCGTCGAGCTCGTCGAGCTGCCGGCCGACGACGACGGTCGGGTCGACGTCACGTCGGTCCTCGACCTGCTGGGCGAACGCGACATCGCCGCCCTGCTGGTCGAGGGCGGAGCCCGCGTCCACGGGTCGTTCTTCGATCGCGATCTCGTCAACGAGATCTACTTCTTCATCGCGCCGATCGTCATCGGTGGTCCGGCCCCGTCGGCGGTCGGCGGTCGCGGTGCGGACCGACTCGACGCGGCACGCCGGTTCGTCTTCGAGGATCTCGAACGTCGGGGCGACGACCTGGAGCTGCACGGGGTGCGGATGGAGGACGTGGATGTTCACCGGGTTGATTGAAACGGTCGGCCGAGTTCGGCAGAACGAGCGCCGGGGCGCCGGGGCGCGGCTCGTGATCGCCGTCGACTGGCCCGATGGTGAGGCGCCTCGTCGTGGGGACAGCATCGCCGTCAACGGCGCCTGCCTCACGGCCACCGAGCCGAACCCGGAGCACTTCGCCGCCGACCTGTCGCCCGAGACCCTGAGCCGGACCCTGCTCGAACAGCTGCGCCCCGGCGACCTCGTCAACCTGGAGCGCGCGGTCCGCCTCGGCGACCGTCTCGGGGGGCACCTCGTCCTCGGCCACGTCGACGCCCGCATCCGGGTGGTCACGATCACGCCCGACAGCGGTTTCCAGCGCTGGCGGTTGTCCCTGCCACGGGAGCACGCAACCGAGGTCGCCGACAAGGGCAGCGTCACGCTTCACGGGGTGTCGCTGACGGTGTCGGCAATCGGTCCGGACTGGTTCGACGTCGCCCTGATCCCGGAGACCCTCGACGCCACCGTTCTCGGTGGCACGAAGGTCGGCGAGCAGCTCCACCTGGAGACCGACGTGCTCGCCAAGTACGTCGCTCGGCGGCTCGCTGTCGGAAGGTCGGACGGCTCACCCCACCGGACCGCCATTGACGACCTGTTCGGGAGCGACTGTGCGTAGAATCGAGCCGGCGTACCCCGACCTGTTCCCGATCACCCACGTCCTGCGCCCCGGCTACCTTCCGGGTACCAAGGTCGCGCTCGACCCGATCAAGCTCGGCATCGTCTGGGAGGACGCGCCGCGGCGCATCCTGCCCGGTGCCGGGATGGTCCCGCGGGAGTCGATCCGAGCCATCGCGTTCGCGCGGGTCGCGCACGAGCGACGCGACGTCCTGCACCGGGTCCTCGAGCGCGGCGGATCCGTGCTCCTCGTGATCGACGAGCCCGACATCACGCCGGCGGACCTCGATCTCGACGGACCGGCCGAGGAGCTCCGCATCAGCGTGCTGCTGCCAGTGCTCCCCTTCCCACTGTCCGACGGCCTCAAGTTCCCGAAGGCGTGGGCTGACTGGCGCTGGGGCGCCGTGCTCGGACTGTTCCCGTTTCCGGGGGCCGACACCGAGGTGGAACGACGGATCAAGCAGCTCAAGTCGGACGGCGCCCGGTTCGCCGTCGCCGCACCGCTGCTGCTCACGCCGAAGGACCGACATCGGATTCTCGACGGCTGCGACGGCACGGACATCGCCGACGAGCTCGAGAACGCACTGTTCCACGCCGATGTGGGACGTGGCCTGCACGCCCTCGAGCGCCGTGCCGGAGTCACCCTCCACGATGTCGGAATGGACCCGTTCATCCCGACCATGGTGCCGCGCGGCTGCCAGCCGAACGCCGTACGGACCGGCGCCATTCTGCGACTGTGGGCGCGCCGGCTCGATCAGAGTCACGAGGAGTCGTCGTGGGGCTGGCGGCTACGCCGCGCGGCGGCCGCGCTCGAGCAGCTCCCCAACGACCCGGCGGTGCTCGCCATGGAGGACAATCTGCGGGTCATCCCGGGATTCGACCCGTGGGTCGAGAGCTTCACCCACGCCCTGTGGTACGGCGGCGAACCGGTCGACTCGGCGTGGCAGCGCTGGGCCGGTGACTCCGACGGGTCGTGATCGGGCGCGGCCCAGCCGCGGAACACGATCGGGATCTGCGGTGTTGTGACGACCAGCCGATTCAAGGAGGCTGTCATGGCGGAAAAAGTGTTCAAGAAGATCAGCGTCACCGGGTGCTCGTCGGAGAGCTACGAAAAGGCGATCAAGGCCGCACTCGACAAGGCGTCGGAGAGCCTGCGCGGGCTGTCCTGGTTCGAGGTCAACGAGTTCCGCGGCGGCATCGGTGCCGACGGGGGCGTCGAGTTCCAGGCCACCCTGTCGGTCGCGTTCAGGGTCGACTGATTCGAACCGCGCACGGCGGTGTCCGGCCGTCGACCAGCGGGTCCGGACCGGTCTCTTGCGCCACGGACCCTCCTGAGGTACCATCCGCTCTCGGTGTGGGGCCGTAGCTCAGCTGGGAGAGCGCAGCGTTCGCAACGCTGAGGTCGTGGGTTCGATCCCCATCGGCTCCACCATTTTTTCGCCCCCGTCGCCGATGGCGCCGGGGGCGAAAAAAT